>JAUVQS010000006.1 GCA_030598025.1 Acidimicrobiia bacterium
AACGCAGAGGATCGGTCAACGTCAGACGGGTAGGACCAACCTGATAGATACCTCTGGGCCGGCACAGAATCTGATAGGTCCCGGTGGTTGTTGCCTGTGGCTTGAGGCGGGCCGCCGCGAAGCGGGCTGATCCGAGTTCGACGACCTCATCTTCGATCGTCGGGTTGAAGACGGACCAACGCCCGGTGTTGGTGACTGCAGTACGCACCAGCGCCTGATCGCCCTCACGAACGAGTGTTGGGCGAAGGTGCCGGACGACCCGGGCGGCCGGTTTGGTGAATCGTGTGTACATCCAGGCGGCGAGGGCCGCCGTCGTTAGAAACAGCCCCGTCGCCAGCAGTTCGGTCTCGCCGAGAGCGACCCACAACAGGACGAGGGCCAGACTCGCACCAAGCGCCGCCCAGCCACGATCGGTAAGCAGTATCTATTAGTTCGGGATCCCGGGACCGGGATTTGCCGCAGCACCGACTCGAGGATCTCACGGATCGTCGTGCCGCGCATCTGCGCCTCGGGTCGCAGCGCCATCCGGTGGGCCAGCACCGGCTCAACCACGGTCTTGATGTCATCGGGGCTCACGAAGTCCCGACCCTCGCTGGCCGCTTTCGTGCGGCCAACGCGCTGGAGGAAGAGCGCCGACCGGGGAGAGGCCCCCAGGAGCACCTCATCATGATGGCGAGTTGCTTCGACGACATCGATGATGTAGCCCTTGACGGCAGGCGATACGTGCACCTGTCTGGCGATCTCGACCATCCGCATCACGTCGGCGTCGCTGATGACCGGTGTCAGCGATTCGAACATCGAGCGTATGCCATGCGTATCGAGGATCTCGAGACCTTTCTCACGACTCGGATACCCGATCGTGAGGCGCATCATGAAGCGATCGAGTTGTGCTTCCGGCAGGGGGTAGGTCCCTTCGTGCTCGAGGGGATTCTGCGTAGCGACGACCATGAACGGGGGAGGAAGAGGGCGGGTCGTACCATCGACCGTGACCTGGCGTTCCTCCATCGCTTCGAGAAGCGCCGCTTGCGTCTTCGGGCTGGCCCGGTTGATCTCATCGCCGACCACGATATTGGCGAAGATTGCTCCCGGTTTGAACTCGAACTCGCCCGACCCGCGATTCCAGACGGAGACGCCGGTAATGTCGGAGGGCAGCAAGTCGGGAGTGAACTGGATGCGCTGGAAATCGCTTTCGATCGATCGCGCCAGCGACTTGGCGAGCAGCGTCTTGCCTACTCCCGGCACGTCCTCGATCAGAGCATGGCCTTCGGAAATCAGGCAGGTGACGATGAGATCGATGACCGATCGTTTGCCCTGAATCACTCGCTCGATGTTGGTGCCAATAGTGGCGAACTGATGCGAGAACCAGGCGACCTGCTCTCGTTCTACCGTCTCGATCGTCGTCACAGGCCGGTTCCTCCTCGAAATAGGTCAACACAGGTTATCAAAGGCTGGAAGACAGTTGGTAGGCAGACGGTCGAGATGTCATATACTGCGAACGGGATGGGGCAAGTGTCTTCCGCGACGCGAGAGCTGGTACGGCATCCCGGCCTGTGGCCGGAGGCGATGCGAACTGTGTTCGCGGTCGCTCCCTTCCGCTGGTGGTCCAGGGCACCTTTCTTGCCAATTCCGGATCGGAAATACATGTCCTGGCGGATGGGAACCGTCTACGGCGACGCGGAGGCCGCTCTGGACGGCGAAGATCTCGTGGCATACCTACGATGGCGGCGACGGCGGCGGGGAATGAAGTGACTGTTTTGCACGATGAGTTGATCGCGATCGAGGGCGTAGCACAGGCCGAGGTTGAGATCGTTGACGATGGCTCGCCGTCGGTCAGGCTTCAAGTCGAGCCGGGAGCAGATCGCCGTCGCGTTGGCGGCCTGGTCCAGCAGATTCTTGCCAAACACGGACTGAAATCGCGTCTCGCCCCGGAGCGAGCGAATGCCGAACTCCCGGCTGCCCCTGAGCCGCCTTCGAACCCTGAGAGTGCTCCGGTCGAGCCCCAACCCGAGCCGTCGGCCCCCGAGGAAGTGACCCGGGCCCCGGCCGTTGAAGTTCGGCGTTTGACGTCGGTCGGGGTGGACGAGAGTCGCCGCGGCGTCGTGGTCACGGTACGAGATGATCGGGGCGGCTCGGTGAGGGCTGTCGGAAGACCAGGGCGGGCCGCTCTGCGTGACGCGGTTGCGGCCTCAGTTTTCGAACTGGTCGGTGAGGGCGGAGCACCTCCTTCCATTGTGGCGATCCACCGGGCCGTCGAAGGGGAGAAGCAGATGATCACGGTGGTTCTCGATCGTGGCGCCGGCGACCTCTCGGTCGGCTCCGCCTTTGTGATCGTCGGATGGGAATACGCCTTCGGCCGGGCCGTCTGGGCAGCACTTACCAACTGAGCCTTCAGCCGTGAGCCTTCAGCCTTCAGCCGTGAGCATTGGCCGCTGGCCTTTGGCCGTGGGTCGTCTCTCGCCCCGTTGAAGCTTTGCGGTTGTTTCTTCTCACAATCAGAGGTGCAACTGCGAAGCCTGGATTTGTCTATGCCGGCCAGTGGCTCATGGCTCACGGCTCGCTCAACTCGTTGCTGGCGCTTCGACGAACTCGATGAGCACATCGGGTTCCACTACCTCGATCGGGACGACCAACTCGAGCGGCTCAGTCGCACTGCTCTCGGCGGCTTCCAACAACGGTCGGTAGTCCTCGACGCGGTGGATGATGTCGCGGATCAGCATCCTGGCGGGATCGACCGCCGGCTCGGAGAGTTCCGCGTGGTCGGACTCCTGTGTTGAAGTCACTGCTAGGCCGTGCGACCGAAGCTTCATCAGCATCATCTCCTGGACGACTTTGTCCGGGGAGAGCGCGTCGAGACTCGGGATCACAACGAGATCTGCCCGGCCCTGCGCTGCGATGCCCATCAGCGTTCTCAGCCCATCGAGGTTCTTGCGCGTGCCGGCGGTGTCCTGGCAAACGGCGACCAGGTTGTGGCCTTGGCGCGCCACCCACATCCGCACATGCTCCGACTGGGCGAACAGAGAGTCACCGGATTCGGCATTGGAAGGTTCGCGAATGTATCCGATGACGTTCAAGCGGTCTCCGGTCTCTACTTCCTGGTAGTCAAGCTCTCACCCTCGGTGAGGTCAAGGATTCCCGTTTTCGGCACATTCGCGCTGGTATGGTGCTGCATCGTTTTCAGGAGGTTCGAGTGCCAACCGCACTCGTGTTGAACACCACGTACGAGCCGGTTTCCGTGGTCAGCGCACGACGGGCCGTCGTGCTCGTCCTGAATCAGAAGGCATCCGTAGTGGCGACGGGATCCGAGTGCCTTCACTCTGAACGAAGGTCCATCGATGTGCCGTCGGTTGTGCGACTCGTTCGCTACGTCAAGGTTCCCCACCACCGCAAGGTTCCCCCGACCCGTCGAGCGATACTCGCCAGGGACAAACACGTCTGTCAGTATTGCAACGCTCCCGCCGAGAGCATCGACCATGTGCTGCCCCGGTCAAGGGGAGGTTCGAATGGGTGGGAGAACGTCGTGGCCTGCTGCCGGCGGTGCAACGTTCGCAAGGCGGATCGGCTGCCGCATGAAATCGGTCTGAATCTGTCGCGTTCCCCGAAACCGCCGTGGCGATTCGGTTGGGTATATGCCAGTGCGGGCCCATCGGTGGACCCGCACTGGCTGCAGTTCTTGGGTGTGCCTGCCTAGCGCCTCGCTAGACGTCGGGCTGCACGTCGAAGACGGTCTCCGGTTCGAGTACCGGGGCAGGGGGTTCGGGGGCCGCGCCGGCCCGATCCACCGCGAACAGATGGAAGGTCGGAACGTCACACTCGAATTCGGCGATGGTTCCCGACGGACTCGTGTCGAGATCTACCCAGACGGGCGGACCGTCCGGCGGGTATAACACCAGGGCCACCGGATTATCGGTCACATCCGCGAAGCGGCCGTCGCGAGGCGCCACGAACTCCAGGAATCGTTCGTGATCGGTTCGAGGCGGGATGAGCACATGCTCACCGAAGGGCAGGATCAAGCGATCAAATTTCTCTGCGTCGGTGTCGTCGTAGAAGGCGGGCGACTCCTCTGCATACCTGGCGGTGGTGCCGTCTTCCCAGATGGCGATGGCCACCATGTCCGGGTACTCAACTCCCGGCCAAACCGCGTCCCGGTCGGAGAGGCTCGAGACATTGACCAGGAGTGATGCATCCACCGCCACGTGTCCGAACTGAGGGTCGGCACAGACTTCGGTCGCCACTGCTTTCGGCTCGACCGACAGCGACTCGCCCCAGGGGATGGAGTCACCCAGTGCAACAAGATCGAAACCTGCGGGGCGCTCCCAGGGGGCGGACGGTACGGGATTCGACTCCAGATCCCATTCGGCCAGAACCAGTCCACCGAATGATGCCTGGAGGATCAGATCGTGATTGGAGGCAGACGGCACCCTGAATCCGACGCTCCAGCGGGCCGGGATTCCGCGCGGCTGGTGGCTGAGGGCGAATCCGACCGTCTGATAGCTGAAATCGCCGAGTTGGACGTCCGTGATGGTGTCGGCTTCTTCGTCGACGACTTCGATCCACAACGGCAAGACATTCGTCGGGAGAGCATGAGTTTCGCCGGCACCGTCCACGAGTTGCAGAACGGGATAGCCGTGTTCGCCGGTGAACGCGTATGAGGAGGGAAGCCAGGGCACATCTGTGTGGTGGCGGAAGGCGGCTGAGAGGCGAACTTCGTCGTAGCCGGGGTAGAGGGGTGAGTCGACCGAGAAAGAATCCTGGATCTCCAGATCAAAGAGGCCGTTCGAGTAGCGCTCGCCGAGGATGAATGACGACACCGGGGAAGCGGTGAACGAACCCTCCTCGGCCGTTTCGTCCTGGACTGCGGCGAGGTTGGCGACCCCCGGACGCGCCGAGGCGACTCCGGCCATGACGAGCAGAAAGACTGCCGTCATGAGAATCACTTTTCGCAACATGCCTCGCGTCTCCCTTGTAGCTGAGCGACTGTACTCAGTCAGATTTCGGGAGCTTCTTGACCCACATTGAGGGTTTTCTTCGAGACGCTGCAAACTACAAATACGTAGTTACAACAGTGTCATTTTGGGGGATCGCCGGCCGCTTGCCTTTCCAGGCGGGGTGTCCGGGCCTAGGAACGGATCGTCAACACGGAGCGGGCGGCACGCCTGATGATCTTCGTCGAGGTGGAACCCAGCAGTCCCTCGAAGCGGCCCTGGCCGTGTGTTCCGATGCAGATGACGTCGTAATCTCCAGAAGCGGCGTAGCTCAGGATCTCTGACACCGAATCCTCGCTCTCGACTCCTACCGGAGTGGTAGTAATGCCCCGATCGGCAAGGGCAGTGACCACAGCATCCGTTCGTGAAGCGGTCTGGTCATCGATATACCGGTTGAGAAGGGCGTCGTCGCCCGGCCAGTCGAAACTCAGGTGTGGCCGGGGAGTCGGGTGTCCGGCCGTCTCGATTGACTGATCGATGGGCGCCGGCTCCGACGACTCGCCGTATACGGCTCGCAGGTCGGTCAGAAGCCGTCGAGGGATCTCGATGACTGTGAACACGGTCACCTCACCGTCGTCGCCCGCCAGGCGGGTTGCCGCCTCTGCGGCAACGAGCGGGTCCATGGTGCCGTCGGTGGCGATGAGTACCTTCATGGAATCTCCCCTTGGTCGGTCGGCGTAACCATACCGGGGGATTTCCTTTCTTGGAGTCTGATCCAGGTGATCCATCCATTCGAGGCTCATTTGTGGGCAGTCGCCACACCGGGCCGATCCGGCGCTCCCAGCCCGCCGGTGGGGGATTCGAAGCAGAATTCTGGGCCTGGTGGTAGAAAAGTGGTATGAAGGGGTTGACAAGTGGGGAAAGATGGGGCAAGGTGGGTCGCACAGGAGAACCATATTGAGGGCGAGTGTGGAGTGTTCGTCGGAGAGTTTCAGCACACAATGGACGGAAAGGGCAGGGTCGTGCTACCCGCCCGTTTCCGTAAGGCTCTTGAAACGGACGGCTGCGTCCTCACCAAGGGCCAAGAAGAGTGTGTCTTCGTTTGGTCCTCCGAAGACTGGCAGGAGGAAGCGGAGCGCATGAAGAAGCTCCCCCGAACCGATCGCCGCTTCCGTGGTTACGCCAGATCCTTCTTTTCCGGCGCCCTTCCCCAAGGACTGGATGGTCAGGGCCGGGTCACTGTTCCCCAGAATCTTCGCTCCTATGCGGGGCTCGAGAAAGACCTCGTGGTGGTGGGCACGGGCAAACTCATCGAGATCTGGGATGCCGAGCGCTGGAGTGAGGTCTCGGCAGAGGCCGACGATGTCTACGCCAACATCGAGGAGGCATTCAGCGATTACGGAATCTAACTGGCTGGTCGGACCGTCTGGTCCATCGCCAGCCCCCCGGTTACCAACGGAAGGCCCCTTTCTCCGCCCGCTTCCTTTGGTGCCAGCGCCCGGGGGGCTGGCCATGGATCAAGACCCGAAACGGAAATACCACCAGCCGGTGATGACGAGGGAGATCGTGGAGTTGTTCGAGCCCATCGACGGGGGAGTGCTGGTAGATGCCACCTACGGTGGCGGAGGCCATTCCCGTGCGTTGCTTTCGGCCTACCCCGGTCTTCAAATCATCGCCATCGACCGGGACAGTGCCGCCGTAGCCGATCAGGCGCCCGACCGGGTTCGACTTCATCAGCGCGCCTTCTCCGAGATGGGGGAGTTGCTCGATGAGCTGGGCGTGGACTCCATTACCGGGGCGCTGTTCGACCTCGGTGTATCCGGGCACCAACTCGACACGGCCGATCGAGGATTCTCGTATCGCCAATCCGGACCGCTCGACATGCGTATGGGCCCCAACGCACCTTTTTCGGCTGCCGAGATTGTCAATGATTGGCCTCAGGACCGGTTGCGCCGGATTATCGGCAAATACGGCGAAGAACGCTTTGCGTCCCGAATCGCCACAGCGATTGTCCGGGCGAGGCCTGTCTCCGACACCGCGCAACTGGCCGAGATCGTCCGCGATGCCATCCCGGCGGCGACCAGGCGCACCGGTGGCCATCCAGCCCGCCGCACTTTTCAGGCAATCCGGATCGCTGCCAACGATGAGCTGGCAGAGATCGAAGCTGCGCTCGAAACCGCCCTCGATCGACTCTCAACCGGTGGACGCTGCGTCGTGATGTCCTATCACTCTCTCGAAGATCGAATCGTCAAGCGAGCCTTCGCCGATCGTGCGCAAGGATGCACCTGCCCGCCGGAGTTCCCTGAATGCCGCTGCGGGAAGACGCCCACCCTCCGCTTGATCAACCGCAAGCCGCTCCGTCCGACCGATGAAGAAGTGGAAGAGAACCCGCGCGCTCGTAGTGCGAAGGTGCGAGCGGCTGAGAAGGTGGCCGCATGACGGCCCGTCCGGTTCCTGCCACCTCTGCGGCTGCCCGGCTGCGCGTCATCCAGGGGAAACGGATAGCTCGCCCAACGGCCTGGAGTTGGATGGTCATCGCCGTTGTGTCGTTGGCCGTCTTCTTCGGGCTGATCATTGCGAACACCGCTCTCGATCGGTCGGCATTCGAACTCGAAGAGATTCGAAACGAAATCGTCGCCGAACAACAACGATTCGATCGACTGCGTCTCGACGTTGCCCGGCTGCGTTCACCAGAGCGAATTCAGCCTCTGGCAGAGCAACTTGGTCTGGTCTACCCCGACCCGGCCGACATTCGTACTGTGACCGCCGCAGGTGTCGTTGTTGTGAAGAGCAACGACGATCGGTGGACTGAAATCAAATCGATTCTGAGTGCATCACCATGATGGTCGGACCTGGCGCTGGGTGCCGATACCGCGGTGGTGACCTTTCTGAGGTCGCCTGCCGGGTTCGGCCGGAGGAATAGCCGTGAGCGGGCGCTCACGCGCCCGCCGGCGGCTCGGCCGCGCCGACTTCCGGCTCATCGCCGTCGGAGTTGTCTTGCTCATCGCCTGGAGCGGTCTTGGTTTTCGGCTGTTCCAAATCCAGGTTGTCGATGCCGCGGTGTTCGAAGAGCGCAGCCGCGAGCAGCGGACCACTCGCCAAGACCTGGCGGCGGCGCGAGGCACGATCTTCGATCGACAGGGTGAGCTTCTCGCCGTAACGATCGAGGGCGTAACGGTTTCGGCCAACCTCGCCGAGATCGAGGACATCACCGTCACTTCCACGCTGATCGCCGCCTCGATCGGCGGCGATCGCGAGGCTCTCATCGAGCGTCTCGAATCCAAAGAGACGGGCTGGGTCACTCTCGTGCGACAGCTCGAGCCGGCGGACGCCGACCATCTCAAGGAGATGGAGTTGCCGGGACTGTATTTCGTCAACGAACCGAAGCGGGTCTATCCGGCGGGCCGGTTCACCGCCTCCGTCATCGGTTTCGTTGGCTGGGACAATGAGGGTCTGGAAGGCATGGAGTACTACTACGAGAGCGCCCTGGCCGGCACCCCCGGCTACGCCGAATGGGAGCGAGCCATCGGCGGAACCCCGATTCCGTTCGCCTCGAGCGAGGTCGTACCGGCCGTTCCCGGCTCCGATCTAGTCTCCACCATCGATCTCGACATAACGTTCGCAGCATCACAGGTATGTGAGGATACGATTCAGCGGACCGAGGCTCTCCGCTGCACGATCGTCGTACTGAATCCGGAAACCGGTGAGATCCTGGCCATGGTCAACACCCCGAGCTTCGACCCCAACGACGTGCGGTCGGCCGACCCGGCTCTCCTTCAGAATGCCGCCGTACGCATGACCTACGAACCGGGATCGACTCAAAAGCTGGTTACCGTCGCCGCCGCCATCGAGACGGGAGCCGTTCAGTGGAGCACACTGATCCACGACGTTCCCTACGAACTCGAGGTCATCGAAGGAGCCTGCGACAAAGGCGATGAAGGCGACGAAGTGTACGGCTGCTATCACGATGCCTACGTTCACGATGATGAAGATATGACGGTGAAGGACATCTTCACCAAATCGTCGAACACAGGAACGATTCTCATCCAGCGAGAGTTGGGCGACACCGCTCACCGCAAGTACCTGGAGAGTTGGGGATTCGGAAGCCGCACCGGCGTCGACTTCTCCGGCGAAGCGGCCGGAATCGCCGAAGTAGACAGCACTTGCGGTCCGTGCACCGCCTCGGCGGCGATCGGCTACAGCGTCTCGGTTACGCCGTTGCAGATGGCATCGGTGTTTGCCACGATTGCCAACGACGGCGTGTGGGTGCAACCGCATCTGGTCAGCAGTGTCGTAGATGGGGATGGAGCTCGTCGGCCGGTTGAACCTGAAGAGCGAAGAGTCGTTTCTGATGAGACGGCCCGCATCATGCGCCTGCTTCTGCAGTCGGTGGTCGAGAGCGAGGACGGAACAGGTGGCAACGCTCGCGTCACCGGCTATGAGGTTGGAGGCAAGACCGGGACCAGTCGCAAATGGGAGGGGGGTTCCTATTCCGAATCCGCCTGGATCGCCAGCTTCATCGGGATGGCGCCAATCGATGATCCCCAGTTGGTCGTAGCCGTGGTGATCGACTCGCCGGTCAACGGCCACTACGGCGGTGACGCGGCCGCCCCCGCCTTTGCAGAAGTCATGGAACACGCTTTGCATCAACTCGGAGTGTCCTCCGATGAGTAGCCCCACGTCCGTTGGCCGGTTGGCGACGCTGGCGGGCGGCAAGATCATCGGCGACGCCGCGGTTGGGATCTCCGATGTTGTTCACGACAGCCGGAGTGCGGCACCGGGAGCGCTCTTCGTGGCCATTCGCGGCTTGACCACAGACGGCCACCGGTTCGTCGACCAGGCTGTCGAACGCGGTGCCTCGGCGATTTGTGTCGAACAGCAAGTAGACCACTGTCCCGTTCCACAGATAGTCGTGGATGACTCGAGAGCAAACCTGGGTCTGCTGGCAGCCGAAGTGCACGGCCGGCCGTCGACGCATCTGCGGGTAGTCGGTATCACCGGCACGAACGGAAAGACCACAGTTGCCCATCTGCTCGAATCCATTGTGATCGCCGGGGGAGTGGTCGCCGGACGCATCGGCACTACCGGTGCGTCGGCTGCCGGTCGGTCTCTCCCGCTGGCCCGCACAACTCCCGAGGCGTCCAACCTGCAAAGGCTGCTCGCGGTCATGGTCGAGGCAGGCGTCGACGTAGTGGCCACCGAGGTTTCCTCTCATGCCATGGCGCTCGGTCGCGCCGACGCGGTGTCATTCGCGGTGGCAGCCTTCACCAACTTCTCGCAGGACCACCTCGATTTCCACGGTGACATGGAGCGCTACTTCGCAGCCAAAGCCCTTCTCTTTGACGAACGGCGAGTGTCGCGTGCGGTGATCAATGTCGCCGATCCGTACGGAGCTCGCCTGGCCGGCATGATCGACCTTCCCGTCCTGGCGATCGGCACGGATGTCATGGCCACAGACGTCGCACTGGAACCCGCCGGCACCAGGTTCCGATTGACGACCCCGAACGGATCATCTTCTGTCTCATTGCCCCTGGCCGGCGAGTTCAATGTTTCCAACGCCTTGATCGCGGCGGGTTGCGCTCTCGAGCTCGGGTTCGACCTTGAGGCGATCGTCGGTGGGTTGGAGTCGGTCGGTCAGATCCCGGGTCGGTTCGAGATCGTTCCGGCGCAGGGGAACCTCACAGTGGTCGTCGACTACGCACACACTCCGGACGGCGTCGACACGGTGATTGACACCGCCCGAGCGCTGGCTGCCGGAGAGATCACCGTGGTTTTGGGTGCCGGCGGCGATCGCGACCGATCCAAGCGACCCGCCATGGGTAGAGCTGCCGCGCGCGCCGACCGGTTCGTTCTCACCTCCGATAACCCGAGATCGGAACAACCGGACGAGATCATGGCCGACGTGAGAGAAGGTGTCGTCGACGGCTCAACCGAGTTGATAGTCGAACCCGACCGGCGTGCAGCCATTCGATGTGCCCTCGAGTCGGCCTCCGACGGAGATATGGTATTGGTGCTGGGGAAGGGTCACGAGCAAGGACAGGAAATCGATGGTCGGGTCCTCGAGTTCGACGACCGCCGGGTCGTCGCCGAGGAACTTGCTCTGATGGAGGAGGCACCGTGCTCGCACTGCTGAGCTCTGCAGCCATTGCCTTTGGAGTTTCGATTCTGGCCACGCCGTATGCCATCAGAATCCTGAGGCGTCGCAACATCGGACAGTTCATCCAGGAAGAAGTGGAGGGCCACTCTCACAAGCGTGGTACCCCCACGATGGGCGGGATAGTGATCGTGGGCGCCGTTCTGATCGGATACGTCGCCTCCCACGTCTCGTTCTGGAGCCAGGAAGGCGGACTGGGCTTCGACATCCGCGGTTTCAAAGCCGGCGGACTGCTCGTTGTTTTTGCCTTCGTCGGCATGGGCACGATTGGGTTCATCGACGACTTCCGCAAGGTCACCCGTGAACGGAACCTGGGTCTCGGCAAGGCCGCCAAGTTCGGAGGGCAACTGGCTATTGCCGGGATCTTCGCCTGGTGGGCCGTCGAGGCTGGAGTTACCTCCGAGATCGGATTCACCCGGTCGTTGGGTCTCAACCTCGGGATTGCCTACTTCATCTGGGTGCTCCTCATGCTCACTGCCACGGCCAACGCGGTCAACATCACCGACGGACAGGACGGTCTGGTGTCTGGCTCGGGAGCGCTGGTGTTCGGTGCCTACACGATCATCCTTTTCTGGATCTTCCGCCATCCCGAGTTCTACGATCGATTCCTGGCGACCGAGTTGAGCGCCCTGGAACTCGCCATTTTCGCAGCGGCGCTCTTCGGCGCACTCCTCGGGTTCCTCTGGTGGAACACGGCTCCGGCCAAGATCTTCATGGGTGACGTCGGTTCTCAGTCGATCGGTGGCGCTCTCGCCGCGCTGGCCCTGATCTCCAACACGGATCTCCTCTTGTTGCTCCTGGGTGGCTTGTATGTGATGGAGACCGTCACCGTGATCATCCAGGTCATCAGCTTCCGCGGCTTCGGCAGGCGCGTATTTCGGATGACTCCGATCCACCATCACTTCGAACTGCTCGGCTGGCCGGAGACGACGATCACCGTCCGGTTCTGGATTCTGGCGGCGCTCGGCGTCGCTTTGGCGCTCGGCTTCTTCTACGGAGACTTCATCACCAACGGTGGTGTCGATCTGGCGCGGGGAGCGATCTGATGCGAATGCTCGTGCTGGGCGGCGGCATCTCGGGTCGCGGAGCAGTCCGCCTTGCCGGCCGCCTTGGGCACGATGTGGCCGTGTACGACCGCGATCCAGAAGTCCTGGCCGAGCTCTCAGGAGTCCACACCTTCGGAGGCGAATGGCAATCGGATTGGCTGGACGGATTTGATCTCGTGGTCACCAGCCCCGGCCTCCCCGAGCACTCGGCTCCGATCACCGCAGCCCTGGCTGCCGGTCTTCCCGTCTGGGGAGAACTCGAGTTCGCCGCGCGGTACCTCACCGCACCGATCATCGCAGTGACCGGCACCAACGGAAAGACGACGGTCACGACTCTCATTGCCGACATGCTCAACGCCTCCGGGCTCCGGGCGACGGCGGCCGGAAACATAGGAACTGCGCTGACGGACCTGGTGGGCAGCACCCCCGACGTGATTGTGGTCGAGGCATCGAGTTTCCAGCTTCGATTCATCGAGGAGTTCGCACCCAACGTGGCGGTACTTCTCAATATCGCCCCCGATCATCTCGATTGGCATCAAACCTTCGAGAACTACCGGGACGCCAAGGCGAACCTGATCAAGAACGCCGGACCGGATGTCCCTCTCATCTTCGATATCGATGATGCCGAGGCCGGGCGGGTGGCCGCCGGGAGTTCGACGTTGGCTATTCCGGTCAGCGGCAAGAGCCGCATTGCCGGCGGGTGGGGAGTCGACGGTGCCCGTCTCGTCCTCGATGGCCTCGAACTGCCTCTGGACGAAATCCCGGTCTCCGATCCGGCTTTTCTCCTCGATCTCGCGGCCGCCGGAACAGCCGCCCTCCTCGCCGGTGCGGATACCGAGGCGGTCGGCAAGATCATCAGGACGTTCGAGCCCGTCAACCACAGGCGAACCGTCGTTGGTACCTGGGGCAACGTGACCTGGGTCGACGACTCGAAGGCGACGAATCCGCACTCGGCTCTGGCCTCGGTAGCCGCCTTCCGGTCGGTCGTGCTGATAGCGGGCGGGCGAAACAAGGGCCTCGATCTTGCACCGATCGTGCGCCACCCGAGCGTCCGGATGGTGGTGGCCATCGGCGAGGCTGCGCAGGAGATCATCGCCTCGACGGACCAGACTCCTTCACGAACCGCCGGTTCGATGGAGGAGGCGGTTTCGGCCGCGGCCACAATGGCTCGCCCCGGCGACACGGTCCTTCTTGCTCCCGGATGCGCCAGCTTCGACATGTTCGACTCGTACGAGCACCGCGGGGATGTCTTCCGCCAGGTCGTTCTCGAGATGGAGGAGGGGGAATGACGGCCAAGGTCACATCAATCGCAGGTGCCCGATCGGCGGCTCGCCGTCATGTGGCAGCCGCTGAGGTCAATACCCGCCTGACCGTCCTCTTCAGCCTGGCCGTCGGATTGCTTCTCGTGATCGGCCTCGGGGCTATGCGCAGTGCTTCTTCGGTGGTCGGCCTTGAACTCGAGGACAATGGCTGGGCATTTTTCACGAGGCAGTTGATCGCGATGGGTTTCGGCGCGGCGGCCATGATCGTTGCGGCGCGCGTCCCATACAACTGGTATCGCAAGGCAGCCGTCCCCATCTTTCTGCTTTCGATTGCCGGCTTGCTGGCCGTCCTCCTGATCGGCGACCGCGATTACGGAAGTCAGCGTTGGATAGACCTCGGTTTCACAGAGTTTCAGCCGTCTGAGTTCGCCAAGTTCGCCACGATCGTGGCGCTGGCGGCCGTCATGGCCAAGAAAGAACGCCGGCTCGAAAAGGTCTGGCACTTCGTCGTTCCCGTAGCGACGATCGTCGGAACGACCTGCCTCCTCATAATGCTGGAGCCAGATCTTGGAACCACACTCATCATTGCCGCCTCGGCCTTCGCGATTCTGGCTGTTTCCGCCTCGCCTCTGCGCTACGTCACGATGGCGGGGATCGTTGGGACACTCAGCGCTCTGGCACTCGCCTACGTCTCCGACTACCGGTTGGCGCGGGTGACGGCGTTCCTGGACCCATATGCCGACGAACTTGGAGATGGATACCAGGTTCTCCAGGGTCTCGGTGCCCTGGGGACCGGCGGGACCTTCGGAGTCGGCCTCGGAGCCAGCAGAACCAGGTGGGGATGGGTTCCAAACGCACACACGGACTTCATCTTCGCCATCATCGGTGAGGAGATCGGGTTCGCCGGCGGGCTTGTCATCATCGCCCTATTCACCCTTGTCGCCGTGCTCGGTCTGGTGGTTGCTTTCCGGGCTCCCGACCGATTCGGTCGGTTCCTGGCCGTCGGCATCACGGTCTGGATCGCGACACAGGCTGTTGTCAACATCGGTGGAGTCGTACAGGCGATGCCGATCACCGGCATGCCCCTGCCGTTCATCTCATTCGGCGGAACCGCGTTGGTGATGGCGATGGGCGCGGCCGGTGTGCTGATCAGCGTGGCACGAAGTGGAGTGTCATCGTCTCGAAGACGACGCCGATGACTTATGCAATCGCGGCCGCCGGAACGGGCGGCCATGTGTATCCCGGTCTGGCGGTCGGCGAGCAACTCGTGGCCGACGGCGTCGCCCGGTCGGATATCCTCTACATCGGTGGAGATCGATTGGCTGCCACGGTCTTTCCCGAAGCCGGTTTCCCCTATCTAAGGCTCGAAGTCCGGGGGCTCAGTCGCAGCTTGAGTCTCAAGAATCTGGCTTTGCCGATCGTGATAGGGCGCGCAACCCTCCGGGCTACGTCCGAACTCCGCAGTCGAGACGTCCGCGTCGTACTCGGCATGGGTAGCTACACATCAGTGCCGGTTGGTCTGGGAGCCCGGCGTGTGCGGGCCCCCCTCTATCTTCATGAGCAAAATGCGCACGCCGGACTCGCCAATCGAATGATGGGCCGCCTGGCGGTCACGACCTTCACATCGTTCGACGAGACCGAAGGCGCCATCCGGCCGAGCCACGTGGGTAATCCGGTGCGTTCCGATCTGGCTCAGTTCAGTCGAGCCGAGCTCCGGCGTGAGGCGTTCGAGCGATACGGTCTCGAACCCGGTCGCGTAACCGTCGGCGTTGTTGGAGGCAGTCTCGGGGCCCGGGCTGTGAATCGGGCCGTTGTGGCGGCAATGTCTGACTGGGACGGTCCACCTATTCAGCTGGTCCACCTGGCGGGTCGGGATCATGTTGACGAGGTTGGTTCCGCCGCCGGGGCTTCAGAGGTTCCCTGGGTGGTGCTCGAGTTCGAGACTGATATGCAGTTCTTCTTCGCGGCCGTCGATGTGGTAGTTGCGAGAGCCGGAGGGATGGTCGCCGAGATAACGGCGACCGGAACCCCTGCCATCCTCATTCCCGGCGGTTTCGGGTCGGGCGGTCACCAGGACGCGAACTCGCGGGCGCTCGAGCGGGCGGGAGCGGCGCTGACCCTGGCTGAGGATCGAGTCGATCAGCTGTCCGATCTGATTGCTCAGCTCGCCGGCGATCCGGCCGGCCGTCGAGGCATGTCGGCTGCTGCACGTGACATCGCCAGGCCTGCCGCAGCTGCCACAATCGCCTCAGAGCTCAGGAGGGCGCATGGTTGATCTCGGCACATCGACGCGCATACACATCATCGGCGCGGCCGGGGCAGGGATGAGTGCACTGGCCAAGCTGCTGGCTCAACTCGGGCACGACGTATCAGGATCGGACCTGAGAGGCGGACCCATTCTCGATCTGCTCGACGGGATCGGAGTGCGCACCTGGACCGGCAGCCGCCCCGACGAACTATCTGATGTTGATCTTGTGGTCGCCTCGTCGGCGGTTCCCGATCAGGACCCCGAGGTCATTGCAGCTCAGAAGAATGCCGTCCCCGTCTGGCGTCGTCCCCGGCTGCTCGAGGCAGTGACCTCCGCCATGCCGGCCATCGGAGTGACCGGCACCCACGGCAAGACGTCGACGACCGGGATGCTGATCTCCATATTGCGCGCACTCGACGAAGACCCCTCGTTCGTCGTGGGGGGTGAGCTGGTCGACCTTCGAACCAACGCACATCTCGGCCGCCGGTCGCCGTTCGTTATCGAAGCCGATGAAGCATTCCGTACCTTTCAGTCACTTCACTTGCATGGCCTCATCGTCACCAATGTCGAACCGGAACACCTGGATCACTTCGGAACCGTTTTCGAAATGGAGGACGCCTTTGCTGCGGTAGTGAGGAGTGTCGATGGACCGGTGGTCGTCGGTATCGACGATGCCGGCGGACGGCGCCTGGCCGAACGTACGGGTCGACCTACTTACGGCACGGACCCGGAAGCAACCTGGCGCCTGGCCGACGTGGATGAGAAGCCGATGTCGGTCACGTTCCGGCTGGCCGGGCCCGACTTCGACGAGTCGGTGACGGTCTCGCAGCCGGGCCTGCACACAGCTCGCAATGCCGCCGGGGCCATCGCCCTGCTCGCCGACCTCGGGTTTGATGCTGTTGCGGCGGCTAGGGCTCTCAATGGGTTCGCCGGGATACGACGGCGTTTCGAAGTGCGAGCCACAGTCGAGGGAGTAACGATCATCGACGACTACGCCCACCATCCGACCGAAGTGGCCGCCACAGTGCGCACTGCCATGAGAGGTGATTGGGATCGAGTGTTGGCAGTGTTTCAACCACATCTGTACAGCAGGACCGAAGAGTTCCAGCGTGAATTCGGCCTGGCGCTGGCAGGATGCGACCAGATCGTGGTCACCGACGTGTTCGGAGCTCGCGAGATGCCGAGGCCGGGAGTGACGGGCGCTCTCGTCGCCGACGCGGCGCGGAACGTGACCGATGCCGAAGTGCACTACGTGCCACATCGAGGTGATCTCGCTGAGTTCTTGGTCGACCTGGTTGCCCCGGGCGACCTCGTTCTGACGATGGGGGCTGGGGATATCACACTTCTTCCCGGTGAACTCGCGCAGGCTTTGTCGCAGGACCCCGGGTGATGAGCGCCTGGCGAGATCTGGCCGACCGGAGTCGGCTGCTGACTCACGTGCCGCTGGGCCCCTTGACGACCTACAAACTGGGCGGCCCGGCCCGCTTGATGGTCGAGGCGGAGGATCGTGAAGATCTGGTAGCGGTGGCCGCCGGTCTCGAAGAGACACCAATAGACGTGCTCGTCCTGGGGAGAGGCAGCAACGTATTGATTTCGGACCGGGGTTTTGACGGCGTTGTCGTTCATCTGGGGTCGGGATTCAACTGGGTACGATGGGCGGAAGGGTCGGTCGCGGCCGGTTCTGCCACATCGCTGCCGCACCTGGCCCGGACGGCCGCTAGAGCAGGTCAGGGAAACCTCGAGTTCTACGTCGGAATCCCCGGTTCGGTCGGCGGTGCGGTGCGGATGAATGCCGGATGTCACGGTTCGGAGACCGCCGAAGTACTCGAGGTTGCTGAAGTCTTCGACCTGGCCGACGGAGCAGAGACCCGTCGAACGCCCCTCGACCTGGCTTTGGACTACCGCCATTCGAATCTCGGAGATCTCGAGATCGTGACCGCGGCAACATTTCGGACTCTTCTCGTTGATCCCGAGACGGCCGAGGGGACCATGCGAGACGTGAGTCGGTGGCGCAAGGAGTACCAGCCGGGTGGAACATTGAATGCCGGCAGCGTCTTTCGGAATCCGAAGGGCGACGCCGCCGGCCGGATCATCGACGAGGCCGGGCTCAAGGGATTCAGCGTCGGCGCCGTTTCAGTTTCACACAAGCACGCCAATTTCATCGTGGCCGAACGTGAAGCGACGGCTCAGGACGTCCACGATCTCGTTATCGCCGTGCGCGACACCGTCCAGGATCGATCGGGCGTGGAACTGGTCCCGGAAATCAGGTTCATCGGTGAGTTCGGGATTGAAGAGTAATGATCGACCCGAGGATGGCCGATCGCCGCCGGGCGGTCCTCGAGCGTGGAGCCAGGAGGGGCATCCGACGAGCTCTCATATTGCTAATCGCAGTGAGCCTGGTGGCAGGTTCGATCTGGCTTCTGCAATCGCCGATTCTCTCGGTCAGCGAGATCGAAGTGACCGGGTCCGACAGACGGGACGTGCGCGAGGCAGTTGCCCGAGCTGGTATCGAGGAAGGAACGCCGCTGATTCTGGTTCGACCGCAGCGAGCGATCGACGAACTCGAGGCCCTGCCGTGGGTTCGAGCGGCGACGGTCGGCCGCGTCTTTCCTGATCGAGTCGAGGTGGCCGTCGACCAGCGGATCGCGGTGGCCTGGATGTGGGCATCCGGCAGCTACGCAGTCCTGGACCTCGATGGAGCCGTACTCGAATACGTCTCATCGATCGCGGCCGGCGCACCGGTTCTCCAGTTGGGGGTTCAGCGATTGGAACCAGGCGAATTACACAGTGACCCGGCCGTGCTTGGAGGAATCGAGTTCCTGGCGGCGATCGACGGTGTGCTCTCAGGCCTGGAACTGCGACAGCAGGGGGGAGAGCTGGCCGGTTTCTTCGACGGCCATGAGATTCGGCTGGGACGTCCGGTGGACATGACGGCCAAGGCGGCGGCTCTGCTGGCAGTTCTGGCGGATGGGATTCCAAGCGGTTCCTTGATTAACCTGATCGCGCCCGCCCGGCCGGCAGTTACGCCCTGAGAACCACAATCCTTCAAGTTGATGTAGAAGGTTAGCAATTAGGTATGGACCCTTTGCGAATGTCAAGGTAAAGTTCACCCTGAACCCTTTCCGCTTGGAGAACAGGCCATGGCCAAACAGAACTTCTCGACACCTCAGCATTACCTAGCCATCATCAAAGTCGTTGGCGTAGGTGGCGGCGGTGTCAACGCCGTCAATCGAATGATCAACGCCGGTGTCCGGGGTGTCGAGTTCGTTGCAGTCAACACAGACGCTCAGGCACTTTTGATGTCGGATGCCGATATCAAACTCGACCTCGGTCGCGATATCACCCGCGGCCTGGGCGCAGGTGCGAACCCTGAAGTCGGTCGCGCCGCCTCCGAGGAGCATCGGGAGGAGATCGAAGAGGTGCTCAAGGGAGCAGACATGGTGTTTGTCACCGCCGGTGAAGGTGGTGGAACCGGCACCGGAGGCGCACCCGTTGTCGCCGAAGTCGCCAGGAACCTCGGTGCTTTGACAGTTGGCGTCGTGACCCGTCCCTTCGGATTCGAAGGGCGGCGCCGGTCCCTGCAGGCCGAACAAGGGATCCAGGATCTGAGGGAGGCGGTCGACACGTTGATCGTGATTCCCAACAACCGCCTGCTCGAGATCGCCGACGAGAAGACACCGATCATCGAAGCCTTCCAACTTGCCGACGAGGTACTCACGAACGGCGTGGCGGGCATCACCGACCTGATCACCACACCGGGTCTGATCAACGTCGACTTCGCGGATGTGAAGACGGTTATGCAGGATGCCGGCACCGCCGTCATGGGGATCGGCAAGGGCTCCGGCGAGGATCGCGCTTCTCAGGCGGCCAACCGGGCGATTGCCAGCCCACTTCTGGAGACGTCGATGGAAGGTGCGCGCGGTGTGCTGCTCTCGGTCGCCGGCCCGCCGAGCATGTCTCTATATGAAGTGAATCAGGCGGCCTCGGCTGTGGCCGAGCATTGTGACGCTGATGCAGACATCATCTTTGGAGCGGTGGTCGACGAGGCGCTCGGCGAAGAGATCAGGGTCACCGTGATAGCGGCCGGATTCGACCAGCGTCGTGCTCGGGGCCTGGCCTCCGGAACCCTGTCCGGCTCCAACGATGAGGATCTCGACATCCCGAGTTTCGTCCGCGGATGATCATCACGCCCGGCTACCCGGGTGTCGCGTTCACGACCTCTGTCGACGGAGACATGCGCGGGAGCCCGACCGACCGTGAGGCAGTGGCCGACCGACTGGAGATTTCCCGAAGCTGGGCCGTCGTCGACCAGGTACACGGTGCGCACGCAGTCCGAGCGACGGCTGCTCTCAACTACGGATCGGGAGATGCGCTGTTTACAACCGAGCCCGACCTTCCGCTCGCCATGTTCACCGCGGACTGTCTTGGTGTGGCTCTGACGGCAGAGGGCGCGGTCGGGGTCGCTCACGCCGGATGGCGCGGCATCGTGGCCGGTGTCGTTCCTGCGCTGATCGGGGAAATGATCGACGCCGGATTTCGGCCGGTTCGGGCGGCCGTCGGGCCGGGAATCGGTCCATGTTGTTATGAGGTTGGTGTTGATGTTTCCGACCGGTTGCCGGGTTTCACTTCAGAGACGACGTGGGGAACCGCGAGCGTGAATCTGCGGGGAGCAGTTCTTGCCCAACTCGACGGCCTGGACGTGTGGGATGCAGAAGCCTGCACCAGGTGTGGCGCAGGGTTTCATTCTCATCGCACCGATGCGACACCCGCGAGAATGACGACGATTTCATGGCGAACGTGAATCTCAGCGAGATACTGCAGCGGGCGGCCAACGCCGCGGTCCGATCGGGGCGGCGGCCGGAAGACGTTGTGGTTGTTGCCATCGGCAAGACGTTCCCGGCGGAAACTCTGATGGCGGTCTATGAGGCCGGTCATCGCGATTTCGGCGAGAACCGTGCGCAGGAGTTGACCGTCAAAGCTGATCTCATGCCGGGTGACATACGCTGGCACTTCGTGGGGCCATTGCAGCGCAACAAGGTGCGATTGGTTCGTCCGGCCGCCTCGCTACTGCACTCAATGGATCGGCCGGCTCTCGGTCAGGCCTGGCTGAAGGGGCCCGGCACTCCTCCTCCGGTGCTCATCGAGATCAACATCGGTGAGGAACCGCAGAAGGCAGGCGTTGCCCCTGATCAAGCGAGCGCATTCATCGGCGAACTCGCCGACCTGGGTCTGGACATCCGGGGACTCATGGCGATTCCTCCCCGGGTTGAGAAGCCGGATCATGCTCGTCCATATTTCCGACGAATGGTCGAACTGCGTGAGGCTCTACAAACCGACTTCCCGCAGATCCAGGATCTATCGATGGGAATGACCGACGACTTCGAAGTCGCAATTGAAGAAGGAGCGACCCTCGTACGCGTCGGACGGGCTATCTTTGGGCCGAGAATTCACTAGGACATTGAGGAGACATGGCTTCGTTGTGGCAGAAGGCCCTTATGTATCTCGGGCTGGTCGACGAGGATCGAGTCGATCAAGAGCCTGAACAGGCCGCCCCGACCCGTACGAGAAGCGCGGTGAAGACCGTCAATCCGCAGTCTCCCCGAGAGCGCGTCGCCGGGCGCCGCGTCGAACCCCCTCCGGCGTCGCGCCGTGCCCAACCTCAGCATGGGTCGCGGTCGACCGGTGCAGTTCGTGCAGTTCCCACGATGGACGCCCAGTCTGATGTGATCGAGCCTGCCCACTTCGACGACGCCAAGCTGCTCGCAGATCGAATTCGAGATCGGGTCCCGGTGGTGCTGAACATGAGAACCACCGACCCGGAGATGGTTCGCCGTCTCGTCGACTTCTGTACAGGATTGACGTATGCCCTCGACGGATCGATGAGGAAAATCGACGAGGGGGTAATTCTCGTTCTACCGCCGCGGGTGTCGCTCGGTCGGGAAGAAAAACGACGCCTGGCAGATCTCGGCCTTTACGCAATCGGCGACGAGCAACCCTGAACCCGTCATGGCCTTCATCTGCGCACTCATCGACCTGTACGTCCTCATCCTCTTCGGGCGGATCATTCTCAGTTTCTTTGAGGTGCCGTCGGATCACCCGGTCGGCAGGATTCGCTCTATTCTCGCGAGCCTCACCGATCCGGTGCTGATTCCCCTGCGAAGAGTGATTCCTCCAATTCGGATGGGCCCGGCCGCTCTCGATCTCTCACCCCTGGTGGTTCTGCTCGGCCTCAGCCTGCTGCGGAGATTGGTCTGCTGAGAGCGATCGATCGCCGGCAGCCCTGACTAAGCTCAGCCATCGACCGTCACGAGGATCCGGAGCCATGTCACTGAGCCCAATCGACGTACAACAGCAGACATTCAAGGTTGCCCTGCGGGGCTACGCCGAGGACGAAGTCGACGAGTTTCTCGATGAGGTTGTGATCTCATTGCGCGACTACGAACAACGCCTGCGTGATGCACAGGAACGCGTAGCCGTACTCGAGGAGCAACTCTCAGCCAACCGGGAAACCGAAGACGCCATGCGTCGAACGTTCCTGGTCGCCCAGCGCACCGCCGATGCGATCGTGGATGAGGCCAAAGCCGATTCCGAACGCCTGCTGGCAGATGCTCACAGCGAAGTCGAACGTGTGTCGATCGAGCAAACTGAAGAAAAGGCGCATCTCTTGTCGGAGACTGCCCTTCTGCGTGACCGGGTTCACGGATTACGTGCTTCGCTATCAGATCTGGCCGGCAGCACTCTCAGGCGTCTGGACGACCTCAACGTTGATGCGGCCGCCGATCGCATTACCGCCCTCGCTGCACCCGTCGCAGACTTGCCCCTGCGCGAACCCGAGGTGCTTCCGTACGAACCCGAGTCCGAGCCTGAACCCGAGGTGCTTCAAGAGACCGATGAGGCTGATGATGCCGGTGTCGACGACCACTTCGACCTCGACGAGGAGGTTGAAGAAGAAGTCGTCGAACTCGTTGAAACGGGTGAAGCTGATGCCGCCTTCCAAGAGGAAGAGGCCGTCTTCCCGGAGGAAGCAGCCGTCTTCCCGGAGGAAGCAGCCGTCTTCCCGGAGGAAGCAGCCGTCTTCCCGGAGGAAGCCGATGACGATGACACCGAGGATGCCGTCGATGACGACGAAGATGCCGTCGCGGACGACGAGGAAGGCGTCGAAGATGACGAGGATGCCGTCGAAGACGACGAAGATGCCGTCGCGGACGACGAGGAAGGCGTCGAGATCGCCAAAGTGCCCGACTGGATGACCCGTGACGACTCGAGCGACGACAGCTCGGAGGCCGATGCTTCACGGCCGGCATACCGGCGTCCATGGGAGCGAGACGAGAGCTAACCCGGGCAGCGCGAAGTTCAGTCGGTGGCTTTCTCCACATGGAGCCCGAATGAAACGCCGGCCAGATCAATCGTCTCTTCAATTGCAGTCCGCTCGATGCTCGTCGCCAGCACCTCGTCGATGATCAGGTCGGAATGAGCGTCGAATGCCGCAGCGATCTGTGGATGTTCGCTCGACCACCCAACCACTACACGATCGGTCACATCGAGATCGAGATCTCGCCGCGCCGTTTGAATCCGGTTGACGATCTCGCGGGCATACCCTTCGACCAGTAACTCGTCGGTCAACTCGACGTCGATCGCCACTGAGATCGTTCCTTCTGAGGCAACCACCACACCGGGCTTCGGCGTGCGCTGGAGGACAACATCGTTGAGATCGAGTTCGTGTCCTTCGACCGTGATTGTTGACCCATCCTGCAGACGGTGCAGTTCAACCGAACTCACTTGCTGCAATGCAGCATCGATAACTTTGACGTCCTTGCCGAGACGCGGGCCCAACGTTTTGAAGTTGGCGCGAGCAGATAGATCGACCAGATCGCCTTCGTCTGCGCTCGTTGCGACCACCTTCACGTTCAGTTCATCAACGATGAGATCCACATGGGAAGCAACGGCTTCCTCAACGATCCGATCCCTGGTGAGGACTGTGACCGACGCCAGAGGCTGGCGAACCCGGAGGGCGTGCTGCTTGCGGATGTTATGCCCGAGGCGTACAACCGTTCTGATGGCCGCCATCGCCGCCTCGAGGTCTTCATCGATCAGCGAGCGATCGGCCGCCGGATAGTCGGCCAGGTGAACGGACTCCGGGGCAGCGTCATCGTGCGCCACAACCAGTTCCTGATGAAGGTGCTCGGTGACGAAGGGAAGGACGGGGGCCAGCACCTTGGAGAACATGACGAGGGCGTCGTATAACGTCGCGAAAGCAGACACCTTGTCGGCGTCGTTGGCGCTGCGCGTACGCCAGAACCGCCGGCGAGAGCGGCGGATATACCAGTTGGTCAGGTCGTCGATGAACGACAGAGTCGGCCCGAC
>JAUVQS010000055.1 GCA_030598025.1 Acidimicrobiia bacterium
CGAGCTGACCGCCGAAGCATGGCTCCTCTGGGACGACACGTTCCACCGTGAGCTCGGCTCGCTGAATTCCGACCAGGCGCGGGCCATGGCCTCAACAACCAAGATGATGACCGCGCTGGTCGCTTTCGAGACCACCCAACTCGACGAGATGGTGACCATCAACAACTCGGCCACTTCCATCGGAGAGTCGGAGATCGATCTCGTCCCTGGGGAGACCTGGCGAATGGAGGATCTCCTCAGAGCCCTGTTGATGCGGTCGGCCAATGATGCCGCTCTGGCGATTGCCGAACATGTAGGAGGATCGGAGGCCGGTTTCGTCCGGATGATGAACGAGAGGGCGGTTGAGCTTGGGCTACAGAACACTCACTTCATGAATCCGCACGGGCTCGACGCAGAAGGGCACTTCGCCTCGGCACAGGACTTGTTGAACATCGCCCTGGTCGGCATGGAGCACCCGATGTTCGCCGAGATAGTCAGCACCCGGTCCTCAACGTTCCCGGATTCACCCCAAGGAGAGGAACGTGTGGCGACCACGACAAATGCACTCCTCAGCACATTCGAGGGTGCGATCGGGGTGAAGACCGGCTTTACAGGTGATGCGGGTCTGACAATCGTTGCTGCCGCCGAGAGGGACGGCCGGCGTCTGTATGCGGTTGCAATGGGTTCGACCGATCACTTTGCCGATGCTGCTGCCCTGCTCAGATACGGCTTCTCGGCCTTCGGGCTTCTGAACGTGGTCGCCGAAGGTCAAGTGGTTGCCTCCCAGCGAGGTCCGACCGGAACCACCGATGCGGTCGCCCAGGACGACCTCGATCTCTTTGCCGGCAGTGAGGAGGCAGAGAACATCGATCTCGTGATCGACTACTCCGAGACCGGTGAGCCCATTGTTGTTGTGGAAGCGGGGGACGATGAACTCGGGCGCATCGGCCTTGATCTTGTCGATCCGGCGCCGCTGCCCGGCCTCGGAGACGCCTTCGCCTGGGCAAGCGCCTACTGGGACTGGTTGTGGGGTAATGACTGACACCGTCCTCGAGGTCATCACGAAGTCGGCAATAAAGTCGCGTATCGAGGAACTCGGTGCACAGATCACCGCCGATTACGCCGCTCGCTCGCCAATTTTGGTGGCCGTGCTTCATGGTGCGCTTCCCTTTCTGGCGGATCTGGTGCGCGAGATCGATCTCGAACTCGACATCGATTTCCTGGCGCTCAGTCGGTTCGGTGAAGGAGGCCGGGTCCGTATCGCCATGGACACGCTGTCTTCGCTGGAAGGCCGCGACGTGATGATCGTCGAGGACATCGTCGACACCGGGCTAACCCTCAATGTGCTCCGCCGGATGATCGAGATGCGTGATGTGGCCAGCCTCGCCACTGCCACCCTGATCGACAAAGCATCACGGAGGCTGGTCGAGACTCCGTTGGAATATCGCGGTTTTGAAGTCGGAGATGAGTTCCTTCTCGGATACGGAATGGATTGGGAAGGCCAATTCCGCAACCTCTCGTCGATCTGGACCGTGCTGGATCTAGCCGCATTCTCCGAAGATCCTGCCGTTCTGAGTCGCCTGGCGTTGGGCGACCCCGGTGATAGGCTGACCACATGAGCCACGGTGTTCCCATGGATCTGGTCGGCGTACGCATCGAGCTGCCATCCAATCAGCCGATAGTGCTGCTGCGCGAGCGCGATGGAACCCGGTATCTCCCGATCTGGATCGGAGCTATCGAGGCAACTGCGATCGCCTACGCTCTCGAAGGAGTCGACCACCAGCGCCCTCTCACTCACGACCTCTTCAGGGACAGCATCGTGGCACTCGGCAACGCCGTCGACCGTGTGGTGGTGACCGAACTGCGTGACAACATCTTCTTTGCAGATCTCGTCTTCAAGCAAGACGACAATGAGGTGCACGTATCTGCCCGCCCATCCGACGCAATCGCCCTGGCGGCCCGCACCGAGGCTCCTCTCTTTGCCGACGCGCAGGTGCTCGAGGACGCCGGAATTGAAATCGAGGAAGAATCCGAGGAAGACGAGATCGAGCGTTTTCGGGAATTTCTCGAGGACGTATCTCCCACGGATTTCGGAGCACCCCCGACTAATTCGTGAGCGCCGTCTCCCGAGTCCGGATCGGCGCAGCCTTCCTGGCTCTGATCGTTGTCGCCGGAACGTTCGGGTACGTGGTCATCGAGGGCGTTTCCTGGTTCGATTCGTTTTACATGGTGATAGTCACGATCACCACGGTCGGCTACTCGGAGGTGATCGACCTATCGAGCGTCGGACGCGCCCTTACCATCGCCCTGATGCTGATCGGCGTCGGGACTGCGGTCTACACTGCCGGAGCGGCCCTGGAAATGGCACTCGAGAACCTGGGTGACCGGCGGACAAGACGCATGAGCCGACTGATCGACAACCTGACCAACCACTACATCATCTGTGGCTTCGGCAAGGTGGGTTCGGCGACATGGGAGCATATCCATCGTCGTAGCGAGAACGTGGTCGTGATCGAATCCAACCCGTCCCTCGCCGACGCCGCTCGAGCTGAGGGAGCGCTGGTCGTCGAGGGCGATGCCACCCGCAACGAGGTGCTCGAGAGTGCCGGCATCAAACGAGCTCGATCGTTGATAGCTTGCGTAAGGGACGATTCGGACAATCTGGTCATTGTCTTGTCTGCGAAGTCGATTCGTCAGGATCTACTGGTCATTTCGCGAGCGACCGAACCGGAGTCGGAGGGGAAACTGAAGTTGGCCGGTGCCGATCGGATCGTCTCACCTCAGACGGTGGGAGCGAGAAGAATTGCCGCCATGGCGCTTGACCCCAGCCTGGCTCGATTCGTTGATCTCGTGGTCGAGGGAGATCTCGTGGAACTAGAGATCGAGCAACTCATAGTTCCCGACGAGAGCCCGCTCGACGGATCAACGCTACGGGAATCTCGAATTCGCGAGCTGTCGGGAGCGACCATCCTGGCGATCGAAGCGAGCCGTGACGGTGTGAATCTCAACCCGGATCCCGATCGGCTGTTGACCGGGGGAGATGTGCTGGTCGCCATCGGAACTCGCATCCACATCGACGCTCTCAATCAGATGCTGAGTGGCCCGGCCACCAACGATCGTTGACGCCGCGCGTCGCTGAGAGTAACTTGACTTCCCCTGGGGTAATTACGGGCGTGTAACCTTGGGCAACTAGAAGGGAAACGCATCGTGACCGACATCGGCTTCCGGGCCCCAAACGTCTGTAGTCTCGTTGGCATCACCTATCGCCAGCTTGATTACTGGGCGCGCACCGACCTCATCACTCCATCTATCCAGAACGCCAGCGGGTCCGGCTCGCAACGTCTCTATTCATTTGCCGATGTCATCCAATTGAAGGTGATCAAACGATTGCTGGATGCCGGGATGAGCCTCAAGAAGATCCGTCAGGCAATGGGAATTCTTCGCGAGCAGCTCCGGAGTGAGCAACCCTTGCGCGACGTCACCCTGCTCTCAGACGGCCAGACCATCTTTGCCGCCCATAGCTCGGCTGAGGTAGTCGATGTGTTCCGCAAGGGACAAGGAGTTTTCGGCATCGCGGTCGGTCCGGTCCAGGAGGAACTCGAAGGCGAACTCCACGAGTTGTATCCGGACATCGAGTCTTACAAGGTAGAAGTCAACGCGACCGAGGTAGGCGCCACCTGAGCGAACTGACGCCGGAAGGCGCTGAACCACGACCGGCGGATTCCGCCCTGTTTGCTCACAACAGCGAGCGACAGTTTGCGCTTCTGCTGGACTTCTACGGGTTGCCGTGGGAATTTGAACCGCGCTCATTTGCGATTGAGTTCGATGACGACGACAACCCGGTCAAGTTTTTCACTCCCGATTTCTACCTCCCCGACGAAGACCTCTTCATTGAGATCACCACGATGAATCAGAAACTGGTGACGAAGAAGAACCGCAAGGTTCGACGCTTGCTCGAGTTGCATCCCGACGTCCGGTGCAAGATCCTCTATCAGAGAGATTATCTACATCTAGTGGTCAAATACGGCCTGGAGGAGCCGGGTCA
This sequence comes from Acidimicrobiia bacterium, assembly GCA_030598025.1. Classification (GTDB taxonomy): domain Bacteria; phylum Actinomycetota; class Acidimicrobiia; order Spongiisociales; family JAHEDJ01; genus JAHEDJ01. The sequence continues at coordinate 4,025 of JAUVQS010000055.1, forward strand.
ACTCGAGGAGGCGCCGCTGCCCAGTCGGATACCCGGCCCGCCGCAGATCACCCGCCTCGACGAGGCCGGCTCCGAAGCGGGCTGATGGACCGGCCCAACCGGGCCTGACAGCATTTCGAGGCGTCTAGGCTCGGTCTCGAATTCTACGGAGGTCTCATGCCGCGCTCGCCGCTCCACGCCGCGCACGAAGCTCTTGGTGCACGGTTTGTCGATTTTTCGGGTTGGGATATGCCCGTCCAGTATGAGGGTGTTCTCGCCGAGCACAACGCCGTCCGCGCTGGTGCCGGTGTATTTGATGTATCGCATCTCGGCCGATTCAATCTCGAAGGACCGGGTTCCACGGACCTCCTGCGAAGACTTCTCTGCAATGACGTCACGAAGATTTCCCCTGGACGTGCTCAGTACACGATGGCTTTGAACGACGGGGGAGGGGTCGAAGACGACATCATCGTCTGGAGATGGGACGACGAGCACTATTGGGTCATCCCCAACGGCGCCAACCAGGCGCCCATTCTCGGCCGTTTCATCGAGGCGATTCCCGCTACGGCCGGCATCACGTCACTTCAGGAGTCGACCGCGCTACTTGCCGTGCAGGGGCCGAATGCTCCGGGTCTGATCGAGCAAGTGATCGGAGCGAAGCCGGGACGATTCAGAGTTGTGAGAGGCGAGTTCGAAGGCCAACCGGCCTGGGCGGCGGGGACCGGCTACACCGGCGAGCGAGGTGGCGAGATCGCCGTCGACCGTACACAGGGTGAGTCTTTGTTCCGGGCGTTCCTCGCGGCCGGAGCGACCGCCTGCGGTCTGGGCGCCAGGGATACCCTCCGCCTCGAGATGGGATATCCGCTGTGGGGCCAGGATCTGGACGAACACACGAGTCCGCTCGAAGCGGATATCGAGTGGGTGGTCGACTGGGATCATGACTTCATCGGTCGATCATCACTCGAGGCGATCAAAGCGAATCTGCCGAAACTCCTCATCGGATTTGCCATGGAGGGCAGACAGATTGCCAGACATGACTACCCCGCCCGAGCGGGCGGGTCGACCGGGACGGTGGCAAGCGGGAACTTCAGCCCATCACTCGGCTACGGAATCGGCATGGCCTTCCTCTCGCCCCCACCATCCGACGACGAACAAATCGAGATTGAAGTGCGCGGCAAAGGGCACCCAGCCAGACGCGTTGTACCCCCATTCATTGGAAAGGAGTGAGGTGGATTTCACACCACACACAGACGCAGATGTGAGATCGATGCTGGATCGGATCGGTTTGGCGAACGTCGAGGATCTGTTCGCACACCTTCCCGACCGGGTTCGCGTTGTCGGAGAGCTAGATCTCCCTTCCGGTCTAAGTGAGCCGGAACTCATGGATTCGATCTCCTCAATGGCCGTCCAGAACGACGACCTGGTCTGCTTCGCCGGCGGAGGAAACTACGACCACTACCTGCCCCCCACGGTGAGGTCGCTCAACTTGCGCTCGGAGTTCGTCACTTCATATACGCCGTATCAACCGGAGGTGAGCCAGGGGGTGCTCCAGGCACTCTTTGAGTTTCAGTCAATGGTCTGCGCGATCACGGGCATGGATGTTTCGAATGCTTCGGTGTACGACGGCGCCGGCGCTGCTCTTGAGGCCGTCAACGTCGCTGTGGCCGTTACCCGCCGGGACACCGTCTGGGTCTCCTCTGCGGTCGCTCCACAGACTCGCCAGACGATCTCAACCTTCGCTCATGCGAGAGGGATCACCCTCGTCGAGCACCCGGTCGTGGATGGCGCGACCGACTGGCAGGCAGATGCGGCCGGCCCTCCCGCCGCGGTGGTCTTTGCCCAGCCGAACTACTTAGGTGTAATCGAGTCCTACGAGGCGGCAGTGAGCCTCTCTCGAGCGCAGGGTGCGCTGGCCATCGCCGCCGTTGACCCCATGACCCTCGGCCTGCTTCGCACTCCCGGACAGGCAGGTGTCGATATCGCCATCGCTGAAGGACAACCGCTCGGCGGGCCGCTCACCTTTGGTGGGCCGGGAGTTGGTCTATTCGCGGTCACAGAGAAGCTCATGAGACGCCTCCCCGGCCGGTTGGTCGGCACGACGACCGACGAGCAGGGGCGCCTCGTCTACGTTCTCACACTGCGCGCCAGAGAGCAGGATATTCGCCGCGAGAAGGCCTCATCCAACATCTGCACGAACCAATCTCTGAACGCGGTGGGAGTAGCGATACAGCTGGCCTGGCTGGGTCCCGATGGCCTGGCCGAGATCGGTCGACAGTCGGCCCAGAAGGCCCGCTACATGGCCGCTCGACTCTCTGCAGTCGAAGGGGTGCAGATGGCCTACCCGGCAACGTATGCCAGGGAGTTCGCCGTCACTCTGCCCATTGCGCCGTCTCTCGTGATTGACGGCATGGCCCGCCGTGGATTCCTGGCCGGCATCGACCTCACGCTCGACTATCCAGACCTGGGGAACGCGCTGCTCATCGCCCTGACCGAGCGTCGGACGAAGGATGACATCGACGACTATGTCGAAGCGCTGGAGGAGGTGATCGCCCATGCTTAAGCCGGGTGGATCGGCTGCTTCATCCCCGCTGATAGGCGGTTCGGAGGAGCCAACGTTGATCGAGATGTCGGTAGCCGGTCGGCGGGCATGGTCGCTGCCTGCTCTCGACGTGCCCGAGGTGGTTCTGGACCTTCCAGAACAGGCCAAATCGTCCGTCGCCCTTCCTGAAGTGAGCGAACACGATCTCGTCATGCACTACACGCGGCTGTCACATCGCAACTTCTCGGTGGATCTCGGTGCTTACCCTCTCGGGTCGTGCACGATGAAGTACAACCCGAAGGTGTGCGACTGGGCTGCGGAACATCCGGCCTTCCGTGACCTTCATCCCGCCACACCGGAGGAGTCGGCACAGGGTGCGCTGGCAGTCCTCCTGGAGGCAGAACGCTTCCTGTGCGAGATCACCGGCATGGAGCGGGCGACGTTTCAACCTCCAGCCGGAGCCTCCGGTGAGTTGACCGGACTGCTGATCATGCGCGCTTATCACGAAGACAAGGGCGAGACCAGGACCAAGATCCTGATACCGGACGCTGCTCATGGTACCAATCCTGCCTCCGTGACTATCGGCGGATACGAGACGATCGAGGTGCCTTCGAACGATCGCGGCATGGTCGACGTGGACGCACTGCGTGAACGGCTGGACGATCAGGTGGCGGGACTCATGCTGACCAACCCGAACACACTCGGATTGTTCGAAGCCGACATTCTCGAGATCGCCGATGCGGTCCATGAGGCCGGCGGCCTCGTCTACTACGACGGCGCCAACCTGAACGCCATCATGGGCATCGCCAAACCCGGATTGATGGGCTTCGACATAGTCCACTCAAATCTCCATAAGACGTTCGCAACTCCTCATGGTGGAGGCGGCCCGGGCGCCGGTCCGGTGGCGGTCCACGACCAGCTCGTACCGTTCCTGCCGGGTCCGCTTCCGGAGGTCGACGCAGATGGAATTATCCGCTGGGTCACGCCGGAGAAGAGCATCGGCCGGGTTCATGGGAAGCACGGCAACTTCGGAGTGGTCCTCCGGGCTCTTGCCTACATGATGGCCCTTGGCGGTGATGGGCTTCGGCGCGTATCCGAGCGTGCCGTGCTCAATGCACGCTATCTCGAAGAGCTACTGCGGGGGCCGTACGATCTTCCCTACGATTCGCCTTGCATGCACGAGTTTGTAGCTTCGGCCAGGACCCTGAAGAAGGATACCGGCACGCGGGCCATGGATATCGTCAAGGCACTCATGGATGAAGGGTTCCACGCACCGACGGTTTACTTCCCGCTGATTGTCGAAGAAGCCTTGATGATCGAGCCGACCGAGACCCAGAGCCTGCAGACGATGGATGCCCTCGCGGGAGCGCTCCTATCGATTGCGGGAACTGCCAGAACAGATCCGGATGCCCTCCATGCCGCTCCGGTGCGAACACCGGTCGGACGACCGGATGAGGCATCCGCCGCCCGGAATCTCCGGGTGTCATGGGGAGGTGACGAATGACGACTCAGTCGAAAATGGAGACGGTTCGCATTGGAGGCCACAGCCGCCTCCGGCGATTGTGGGAAGCCGACGAGCCATGGGCGACCGTACTCATAGTCCACGGCCTCGGTGAACACAGTGGGCGATACGAGCGCACCGGTGGACTTCTGGCCGGCGCCGGACTCACCACCTCGAGTTTCGACCTGCTCGGCCACGGGGCTTCGGAAGGAACCCGTTGCTACGTTGACGAGTTCTCTGACTACCTGGATGAGGTCGAAGAGGAGCTGAAGGAATCTCGCCGGGACCGCCTCCCGGTCGTCCTGCTCGGCCATTCGCTCGGCGGTCTGATCGCGCTCGATTACCTCACGTCGGATCGACCGCATCCCGACTACGCGGTGATCAGTTCACCAGGCCTCGGCGGTGGAAAGGCCTGGCAGCGAGCGCTGGCTCCCAAGCTCGGGCGATTCCTGCCCCGCTTTGCGATTCCCACTGCGATTACAGCCGAGCAGCTTTCACGAGATCCGGCCGTCGGGGAGGCGTATTTCGCCGATCCCCTCGTGTCCCAGAAGACGACCGCCAGACTCGGTGCAGAACTCTTCGCAGCCGGAGATCGCGTTCGGTCCAATCTGGCAGCGCTCTCGGTCCCGTCTCTCGTCATACACGGCGGAGCAGACGAACTGGTGCCGGCCGCCGTGTCGGCCCCTCTTCAGGACCTCCCCGGCGTCGAGCGCCGCCTGTACCCGAAGCTTCGTCACGAGTCGTTGAACGAACCGGACGGGCCCGAGGTCGTCGCAGAC
>JAUVQS010000082.1 GCA_030598025.1 Acidimicrobiia bacterium
GCGATTTCCGGGATTCATCAGACATCGCCTCGTTGGCCTCCTACACAGGCTTCCTCACCGTCAGCGTGAAGGGGTGGGCACGGTCGGGATCAGCTCCGTCGGCATGTTCGGAGCCGGAGGCGGGTGTGGCCTTGGGTTCTCCGTCCAAACACTCACGATGATCATCGGCGGCGTCGTCCAACGGCCCGGTTGGGTCGCCGGTGAAGTAGTGCCGCGCAGATATCTCGATCTCAGTCTTGCTTTCGACCACGACTTGGTCGACGGCGCACCGGCCGCCCGTTTTGTCGCTCGCCTGCGCGAAATCCTGGAATCCGCGGCCGTGCTGGAAAACGACGACTTGATAGCCTGATCCTTCAGCTGTTGCGGAGGTAGAGATGAACCAGAAGATCGTTGTTCGGTACCAGGACGGCACGATTCTCAAGGGCAACAGCAGCGATTTCTTTCCCAACAAGTCGCAGTTTCATCTTCGGCCGGCGGACGGCGGGGAGATGATGGTGGTGAACGTTGCAGACCTGAAAGGCGTGTTCACCGTTCGCTCGTTTGAAGGCGACCCCGAGAAGCGCTCTCGCAGACAAGACGTCGAGCAGTCCGGACTCGGGCGCAAGATCAAGGTGGTGTTCAACGACGGCGAAATCGTTGTCGGCTACACCTCGGGTTACTCGCCCGACCGACCCGCGTTCTTTGTCTTTCCTGCCGATCCCGACGACAACACCGAGCGGATCTTCGTCGTCGCGGCAGCAACCCGCAGCATCGAGTTCCTCTAGCCGGGCGCCATTTCCGTTCTTGTGCCGAACTCGGTTGGCATGCGCCTCAAATCGGCTCACGAACGATTGAGAGAGGACTCAGCCTCGGCCTCCGGCGAGTTGCGTCGCCATCGGTGATCGTTTCAGAAGGACCATAGCCACGACTCCCAGCGCCGGTCCGAGAGCCAGTATCGGAAACGCCCACTGCCAGCTCCAGGCCTCGGCCAGCATGGGTACGCCGCGAATTGTCACCAGGGTGAGAAGAAATCCCACGGCCGTCTGCAGAGTGAGCGCCGTCCCGCGCAGCGCATCGTCCGCCGTTTCGGTCACCATCGTGGAGAACTGCGCGGAGTCGGCCACGACCGCGAACCCCCATACGAGGAAGACCGGAACGACCACTATTGGCGAAGCGCCAAAGATGACCGGGGTCAGGGCCGCGCAGGTTCCCGAGACGGCCATCGACCCTCCGGCAACGAGAGAGCGGCCGTAGCGATCGGCCCACTTTCCCGCCAGCCAGGCACCGAGGCCCCCGATGCCGACGACGAAGAACGTGATGACCGAGACCGACCCGTAGGAGCCGCCGGAGGCTTCCGCGGAGGCCGCCAGGAAGGCGGCCGTCCAGGTCCACATTGCGTACAACTCCCACATGTGGCCCAGGTATCCGTAGGTGGATAACCGCACTCCGCGATTGGCGACGACTCTGCCTACTTGCTTCCAGGAGAACTGCTGCGGAAGGGTTTCAAACGGGCCGTCAACCACCGCCACAGCCATAACGATCACGGCCGCTCCCGTCATCACGGAGGCGGCCAGCACGACGCCGCGCCAATCGAACCCGATCCCACGAATCAGATGCGGCGTCGCGCTGCCGATCGTCAGTGCTCCCACCAGCACGCCGAGCGCCATTCCCCTCTTCCTGCTGAACCATCCCGACATGACCTTCAGGCCGCTGGGATAGAGGCCGGCCAGAGCGACTCCGGTGAGGAACCGCATGGCCATCGCCACCTCAAAATTCCCAGGACCGAGGAGCGTCAGCGCTGCATTGACGGCCAAGCCACCGACCCCCGAGATGACGAAGAGGCGCCGGCTCGGAATGACGTCTGCAATGTTGAACACCGCCGACGCCAGAGCGCCGACCACGAACCCAACCTGGACGGCCAGCGTCAGACCCGCAGTTTGCGAACCGGACAGCACCCACAACTCCTCCAGCTGAGGAGCGACCGCGGAGGCAGAGAACCAGAGAGTCAGGGCCAGAAGCTGGCTGATGGCAATCGCGAAGAGTGCCCGGCGCTGACCCGGCAAGTACCCCTCGCCTCCCGTCGTCGATTGGTTCGAGCGGGCCGAGGAAACGTCAGCCATTGAGGAGGAGTTCGTTGATCTTTGCGGTCAGATCATCGGCGAAGATCGTCCCATTGTGGGTGTCGACGATCTCGCCCGCCTCATTTATGAATACGGTGGTCGGCATGGAGAACCCTCCGAACGCCAGGAAGATCTCGCCGGTCGGATCGTCCGCAAGGACATAATCGACACCGGTTGATTGAATCAGGTCGAGTGCCGACTCACGGCTGATGTCCTGCATGTCGAGGCCGAGGAAGACCACATCGTCTCCGAGTTGTTGATGCACGGCCTGGAAGTCTGGCATCTCTGCGACGCAAGCGGGGCACCAGGAGGCCCAGAAGTTCAGAACCAGCGGGGTACCGGCGAAGTCGGCGAGGCTGCCCTCGCTCCCATCGAAGTATTCGAATGTCACTTCCGGAGCCGGGTCTCCTCCCGGAGCAGCGGCGATCGAAGCGTCGCTCCCACCACCAGGGAACGCCACGAACACGGCGGTGGCTACTGCGATCAAAGTTAGAACCAATCCGATGGTGCGCCGGCTGATCTGCCTGGAGGTTGTCGAAGTTGTCATCACGTTCTCCTTAGGAGTGCTGTTTCCACGCGCCGACGGCTGCACCTGCGAGCCCTCCGAGCAGCGCGAAGACGACCGCTTCCAATGCCGCGCCGCCCACCGGAAGCAGCGACGGGCCGGCCAAACGCCCTGCGGCTGAGAGTGAAGCGCTGATGGCCAGAGCCAGGACGACGCCACCTCCGACGAGGCTGAAGACCTTGCCGATTGTCACGGCCGAAGACTCAAGGGCATAGATCAGCGCCGGGACCGCGGCGACCAGCAGCGGTCCCAGGTGGTAGGTGGTGCCGTCTATGGCAAGCCCGAGCACGAGCCACAGAAGTCCGAGGCCGAGGCCGGTGAGCACTGCTGAGCGGAGTTCATTGGTTATGGGTGTTGCGGTTGTCGTGGTCATGCTGGTGACAACGCCAACATGATCCACCCAACTCAACAACTGTCGGCAAGCCGACAAACTCCGATCGTCCCTGGAATCTGTCGTGTTGCCGACTATGCGAAAGGAGCCCTATGAATGTCGGAACACCGACCATTGATTCCGGGTTGTATTCCTCGAGGAGGATGCCGCCCGTGACGGTTGCAGATCAACAGCATTTTGCCTGGCTCGCTCGAAGCTTCGGGCGCACCGACTACCTGCCGCTGAGTCCGGCGGATCTCAGCGCCCTGACCGAGACCGGTGAGTATGTCGAGAAGTACCCGGGAACCCACCTGTTTCGAGAGGGCGAGATCGCCCGCCATGCCTACATCATTGAGAAGGGCGAGGTGGAACTGTATCGAACGATCGGAGACCTCAAGCGCGTCGTCACGAGAGTCGGCGAGGGAACCGTACTAGGCGACATCGCCATGTTCCAGGAAGAGCCGTACATCTCCTCCGCCAAGGCCATCACGCCCGTCCGAGCCTTTCGGTTCGATAGGGACAAGCTGCTGCCGGTGCTCGTGAAACACCCCGTCGTAACTTTGCGGTGGCTGGTGGCCGGCCTGAGCCAGTTGGAGTCAACGCAACGGCGCGTCTTGCGACTCATGCATCGAACAGTCAAGGAGCAGGTGGCTGAGATGCTGCTGGACGACGCGGACCAGCGAGGCGAAGTCCACATTTCACAGGGAGCACTGGCGACCCTCCTGGGTGCCTCACGACAGACCGTCAACGAGGCGCTCGCCGACCTCAAAGAGGCCGGAGCGGCGGAGACCGGCTATCGCCTTATCCGGGTGGTTGATCGTGAGGCGCTGGCAGAGGCCGCCGGCCACTAGTCCAGATGCCCGACCGCTAACCCCCTCCGGGGAAATCCAACGCCTCCCTGGGGTCGACCGGTGGCTTCTGCGACAAGCCGACCATGTTGCCGTCCGGATCGAATACGGCCGCCAGGCGGTCACCCCACGGTGTGTCGGTGGGCGGATACCGCACCTCGGCGCCGAGTCCGACGATCCGCTCAAAGGTTCCCTCGAGATCCTCGACCCGGAACCACAGGGCAACGTTGCTCGGTGTCACCGTCGCGTCGTCGACCTGATCGATCCCCAGGTACAGCCCCTCAAGCTGGAAGCCGCGATGTCGCTCCTGCTCCTGCGGATCGTCGAGTTCGAACGCCGCTTGATAGAACGAAGCCAGTTGGACCATATTCGGCGTGAAGATGATGGCGGTATCAACGACTGGAGCCATTGGAGGAGAATACCTCCTTCCCAATTCCCGTTTTCGCGCGGCATTCTGACCCTATAGGGTGAGAATGCCGCGCGAAAACGAGGGGAAGAGCGATTTGGCGTCAACCGAGACCCATGTCGAAGTCGAAGGTCGGGAGATCCGGATCACGAGTCCCGATAAGGTGCTGTTTCCCGAACAGGGTTGGACCAAGCTCGATGTGATCGAGCACTTCGTCATGTGCGCTTCGGGAGCGCTGCGAGGTGTCGACAACCGCCCGTCACTGTTGAAGCGCTGGAATCAGGGTGTTGGTGAACGGCCTCTCTTCGTCAAGCGTCCGAAGGGCGCTCCACGTTTGGTTGACGTGACTTTCCCGTCCGCCCGGCCCGGCCAGATGTTCGCGCCAATCGACCAGGGTGACGTCATCTGGATGGCACAGATGAACTGCATCGACCTCAACCCCTGGAATGCACGGGCCGACGATCTTCTCCACCCGGACGAACTCCGGATCGATCTCGATCCCACGGAAGGCCACGACTTCGAAGCCGCCCGGGAGGTAGCCGCCACCGTTCGTGAAACGCTCGACGATCTCGGCCTGGTGGGCTGGCCGAAGACGTCCGGCAACCGGGGAATCCATATCTATATTCGACTCGAACGGGAGTGGGACTTCTTCGAGGTGCGCCGCGCAGGTCTGGCCCTCGCCCGCGAAGTCGAACGCCGCAACGAACTGGCCACCACTGCCTGGTGGAAGGAAGAGCGCGACGGTGTCTTCCTCGACTACAACCAAAACGCCTGGGACAAGACGATCGCCTCCGCCTACTCGATCCGGCACACCGGGTTGGTCTCAACACCATTCGACTGGGCCGAGTTGGCCGACATCGACCATCGGGCCATGGACTTGATGTCGTTCAAGGACCGCTGGGCAGAGGTCGGCGATCTGACCGACGGAATCGACGAGGCAGCCGGTCGTCTCGAGGGACTCCTGGAGATGGTGGCGGCCGACGAGGAGGACGGACTGGGGGACGCCCCCTGGCCACCTCACTACCCGAAGATGCCGGGCGAGCCACCGCGCGTGCAGCCTTCGAAAATGCGCAAAGAGAACTGGGATTAGCGGCCTTCGGCCGCTCGTACCACGTATCACGTACAACGTACTTGGACCGGCCCCCGAGCAGATCAGTAGGGTGAATCCAACGCCATACGGGAGTGAATCATGCGGCCGAGTTGGGACGAGTACTTCCTCGAACTGGTCGACCAGGTGGGCAGCCGGGCGACGTGTGACCGCGGGAAGAGCGGCTGCGTTGTGGTTCGGAACAAGCGCATCATCTGCACCGGCTACGTCGGCTCGCCCTCCGGCATGCCGCACTGCGACGATGCCGGCCACGACTTCAAGCAGATGATCGACGAGGACGGGACCACCCGTCAGCACTGTGTGCGCACGGTGCATGCCGAACAGAACGCTATCTGCCAGGCAGCACGGTATGGCCTGCAACTAGAAGGCACGACCCTCTACTGCTCGATGGAGCCGTGCCGGGTCTGCGCGATGCTTATCGCCAGCGCCGGAATCGCACGGGTCGTAGCCAGGAGGCGCTACCACGCGGGAGGGGACACACGTCACATCCTGGGGCAAGCCGGGGTGGAACTCGTCATCGTCGAAGACGTCGTGGAGTCCTACGACCAGCAGTAAGAAGCCATCAGCCGTCGGCCGGACCCGCGCCGCCTACTACTTCCCCGAAGGCGGAGCCGGTGGGGCGTACCAGCTGATCCATCGTGCACTCGTCGGCCGGTTTGTCGGGACGCCACCGTTCGAAGCGAGTGGCATGTCGGAACCGGCCGCCTTCGATCTGGTCGTAACTGATCTGCACGACGACCCCCGGCTCGACCGGAATCCACGACAGGTCCCTGCCGCCCGACCAGCGGGACTCGGCGCCGGGCACACGAGCATCTCCCCCATCGGATCCGAAGCTCTCATCGGTGCGGATCTGCTCGAGTAGATCGAGGATGGCCACCCGATCCTGGTTCGTGAAGCCGGAGCAGTGCCCGATGAAGTGCAACTCTCCCTCATCGTTGTAGAGGCCCAGCAGAATGGAACCGATCTTGTCGCCATCCTTGTGAATCCGGTACCCGCCCACCACGCAATCGGCGTCACGGCGGTGCTTCCACTTGACCCAATCTCGCTTGTCCTCGCGATATATGCCGTCGGGCTGCTTGCAGATGATCCCGTCGCAACCGGCGCCTTCATACTCGACGAACCATCGCGCAGCTTCTTCGAAATCGGAGGTGACCGGCGTCAGGTGCCATGGGAACTCGAGATCTCCGAAGAGCTGCTCCAGACGCGAGCGCCGCTCGACGTAGGGCACCGACCTCAAATCCTCACCGCGGTCGGCCAGGAGGTCGAAAACCACGAGCTCGGCGGGGATCTCCTTCGACAATCTCTCGATCCGCGACGCGGCCGGGTGGATTCGCAGTTGGAGAGTGTCGAACTCGGTCACCCCACCGACGACCATCACTACCTCGCCGTCGACGACCGTTCCGGACGGCAACTGCCCCAGGGCCGGCGCCAACTCGGGGAAGTATCGCAACAGGGGCTTTCCGTTGCGGCTGTCCAACCGCAGCTCAGAGCCACCCCAGGCGATCATCCGGAATCCGTCCC
>JAUVQS010000134.1 GCA_030598025.1 Acidimicrobiia bacterium
CCGCCGGGGGGGGGGGGCCGCCGGGGGGGGCTGGGCGCCCGGGGGGGCCCCTGGGGGGGGCCGCCCCCGGGGCCCACCCCGCCTACCACCGCTGGTAAATCCATGTTTTCGCGCGGGGATCGCGGCCGATAGGCCGCGATCCCCGCGCGAAAACGAGATTCCGGCGCGATCTGGCGACCGTTAGGTGTTGAGGCCGGCCAGGCGGGTGGCGATGACGTCTTCGGCTTCGGCCATGATCCGATCGATCAGTTCCTGCACCGTTGGGATGTCATGGATGAGGCCCATGACCTGGCCGGCCGCCATCACACCTTCTTGCACGTTGCCCTGCTTGAGAACCTGCTCGTAGCCCCGCTTGCCTGAGACATACTGAGCGATATCGGCGATCGTGGCGGTGCCGGTCGCCTCGATCTCGAGAACCTTTGCCGTGGTCTCGGTGGTGAGCACCCGCTCGGTGTTGCGCAGCGAACGCATGACCAGCGATGTGTCGGTCTCGCCGTAGTCGACCATGGCCTGCTTGAGATTGTTGTGCAGCGGCGCTTCCTGGGTGGCGACGAATCGCGTCCCCATGTTCATGCCGTCGGCGCCCAGCGCTAACGCGGCGGCCAGGCCGCGTCCATCGCCGAAACCGCCCGAGGCGACAATCGGGATGTCGAGAGCGTCTGCTGTAACCGGGATGAGGATCAGCGAAGTCACATCATCCTCACCGGGATGACCGGCACACTCGAAACCATCGATTGAAACTGCATCACATCCAATCGCCTGGGCTTTGACGGCGTGACGAACCGACGTGCACTTGTGGATCACCTTCATGCCGGCAGCTTTGAGGTGCTCCATGTACGGCTCCGGGTTGCGGCCGGCCGTCTCGACGAACTCAATACCCTCCTCGGCACAGGCCACGAGGTAGGCGGGGTAGTCGGGTTGGCGGAGCGAGGGCAGAAAGGTCAGGTTGATCCCGAATGGCTTATCCGTCAGCTCGCGACACTTCCGGATCTCATCACGCAGCAGCTCAGGCGTCTCGAAGCTCAAGGCCGTCATGAAACCCATAGCGCCTGCATTGGCAACTGCGGAGGTCAGTTCGGCGTTGGCGATCCACATCAGTCCACCCTGGATGATGGGATGCTCGACGCCGAACATCTCGGTGATTCTCGTCTTCATCAAACTTCCTTCCGTTGAATAACCGTCTTCTGAAAGGTGAACTCGCTCATTTCAGTCAGGCCTCATGGATCTGTCGCTGCAACCGGCGCATTCCTTCCAGCCACCGGTCGTAGTCGGTTGCTTTGCGGAGGAAGAACTCGCCGATTTCAGGGTGAGGGAGGATCAAGAACCGCTCATCGGCCAGACCCGCGACGACGACGTCGGCCACCTCCTCGGGCTCGATCGTGCCCTGACGAACCCAGGCGGCAATGGCCGGATCGGCGCTGGGGTCGTCGAGCATTGCCGTATTGACGAACTGAGGGCAGAGTGCCGAAACATTGATTCCCTGATCCCCATAAGTGACTGCCATCCACTCGGCGAGTGCGACGGCTGCGTGCTTGGTGACCGAGTAGGCAGCAGCTCCCAGGTTGGTGAGCAGGCCTGCGGCCGAAGACGTCTGGAGTAAGTATCCCTCTCCTCGTTCGAGCATCGACGGGAGAACTGCCCTGGCCGCGTAGATGTGGGCCATCAGATTGATGTTCCATATCTCTTGCCAGGCTTCGTTGGACATCTCGATGCCGCCGATCGGCCCGATGCCGGCGTTTGAGCAGAACAAGTCGATCGGCCCGAACCGGTCCTCAGTGGTCGAGACGAGAGCCTGAACCGCCACCTCGTCGCTCACGTCGACGGCGACGGCGAGGCCGTCGATCTCTGAGGCGACCGTGGACGCGGCATCTCCATCGATGTCGGCCACCACGACCCCGCGGGCTCCATCGGCTGCGAACCGTCTGGCAAGCGCGGCGCCGATTCCGTTTCCGCCTCCGGTAACCACGATTGTCCGACCCGCGATTTCCACGCTTCCTCCGGTATGCTTCCCGCTGGTATTGTGAACGTACACTAACTGGCGGAAGAAAGCCCGTCACGATGGAGGAGCGCCAAATGACCGACACGATCGCCGCCGACCAGGCGGAGGCGCTGGTCACCGAGAAGATCGACGAACTTCTCAGCGGATACGACCCGTCCATGGAACCCCGGGAACTCTGGGGCAAGCAATACGACTTGGGCCTGGCGTGGGTGCAGTACCCGGAGGGATTCGGCGGACTCGGGGTCAGCCCGAAGTATCAGGGTCTCGTGCAACGTCGCATGGAGGCGGCCGGGGCCCCAACCTGGAACCGGCAGATCAACCTGCTCGGAATCGGCATGGGAGCCGGAGTCATCTCCGCCCATGGAACCGACGAGCAAAAACAGTTGTGGTTGCGACCGATGTTTACCACCGAGGACATGTGGTGTCAGCTGTTCAGCGAACCCGGCGCAGGATCCGACCTCGCCAATCTCTCCGCCAAGGCTCTGCGGGATGGCGATGAGTGGATCGTCAACGGGCAGAAGGTCTGGACGACGCTCGCCCATATCGCCAAGTGGGGCATGCTTCCACTGCGGACCGATCCCGATGTCCCCAAGCACAAGGGCATTACGTACTTCATCGTTGACATGGAAGCCGAAGGGGTTGACGTCCGTCCGTTCTATCAGATCACCGGCGAAGCAGAGTTCAACGAGGTGTTCTTCGACGACGTGAGGATTCCCGACGCATACCGCCTCGATGAGGTTGGGGCCGGATGGCGCGTCTCGATGACGACCCTCATGAACGAACGGGTTGCCATTGGGAGCCGTTCGCTTCCGCGGGGCAGCGGGTCGATCAAAGATGCCATCAAGGCATGGAAAGAGTACGAGCACGATGATCCCGGGTTGCGCGATCAACTCACCCGGTACTGGGCGGAGTGGGAGGCTCTCCGACTGACAGTCGAGCGGGCCAACCAGATGCGCAAAGCGGGCATCCCCGGTCCCGAAGGTTCGACCGGCAAGCTGGCGTGGGCCGACCTCAACAAGGCGATCACCGCCTTCACCGTTGATCTCATGGGATGGGACGGCACGCTGTACCCGGGTGGGTACGAGCTGCATCGCCCCACGGAGTTCGAAGACTCCGGAACGCCCCAGCGCAACTTCCTGCGTGCTCGTGCCAACTCGATCGAAGGCGGGACATCGGAGATCATGCGCAACATTCTCGGCGAGCGGGTACTCGGCCTTCCGGGCGAGCCGCGCGTCGACAAAGACCTACCGTGGAAGGAGGTGCCCCGTGGCTGAAACACCCCGTGTGACCTTCGCACTCACGGAGGAGCAGGAGATGCTCCGCCAGACGACCCGTCAGTTCCTCACAGATCGGGTACCGACGACAGTTGTTCGAGAGATGGCGGATTCCGAGACGGGGTTCGACTCCGCTCTCTGGCAGTCTGGAGCAGAGCTGGGCTGGCATTCGCTGGCGATTCCAGAAGAATACGGCGGCGCCGGTTACACGTTCGCCGAGTTGAGCGTGGTGCTCGAGGAGATGGGCCGCAGTTTGTTCCCCGGGCCGTTCCTCTCGACAGTCGTGATGGCCGCCAACGCCATTC
>JAUVQS010000146.1 GCA_030598025.1 Acidimicrobiia bacterium
AACCCGACCTGGCAACCTCTGCTGTGCTCCACCTCGGAACCCTCGCCGCCGTGGTCGCCTTCTACCGTCGCGACCTGCTCAAGCTCACCCGCTTCAGGCGCGATCCCGACGCTCGCCGGATCCTCGCCCTACTGGCCATCGGAACGGTTCCGGCCGTGATCGGCGTATTCGTTGAGGACCAAATCGGCTCCCTTCAGGAAGACACGACTGCCGTCGCCCTGGCCCTCCTCGTCACGGGGATTGTTCTCTTCGTCTCCGGTTGGTTCATGAGCGGTCGGCTATCACTCGAGCGCTTGCGGCTGAGTGACGGATTCTTGATCGGTGTCGCACAGGCCATCGCGCTCATCCCGGGTATCTCGCGGTCGGGGATGACAATCACTGCCGGCCTCTCCCGCAACCTGGAACGCACCGAGGCTGCTCGGTTCTCATTTCTACTGGCGATGCCGGCCATCGCCGGGGCCGGTCTCCTGCAAGGCCTGGAACTAGCCGGGACCGGCGGATTCGGCGTCGAGGTGTGGGTGGGAATGGTGGTAGCGGCGGTGTCCGGATACCTGGCCATCGCCGTTCTGCTTCGCGCTCTCAACCGATTCGGGCTTCGCCCCTTCGCCCTCTACTGCTTCGCGGTGGGGATCATCGCTCTGGTCGTGCTCTAGAAGCCGCAATCCGCCCGGGATCGCGAATCGCGCATTGCGAATCGCGCCCTCCTACTGGCTGTAGTTCGAACTCATCCGCATCGACTCGGCGAGGTGTACGTTGACCAGGGCGGGTTTGCCGGAATCCCTCGCCCTTTCCAGTGCAGGCAGTAGATCCGCCGAATTGTCGACGAACTCGCCGTGACCGCCCAGGCCTTCGACCATGGCGTGGTAGGGACGAATCCCTAAATCGGTTGCGACCAAACGATCCGGGTAGAACATCCGGTGAAATGTCTTGATGTTGTTCCAAACGCCATCGTTGCCTACGACGCCAACAATCGGCAGGCCCAATCGGACCATCGAGTCATATTCCATTCCGTTGAATCCGAAGGCTCCATCGCCGTAGACGATGCCCACCTGCTTGTCCGGGAAGGCCACCTTGGCGGCGATAGCGAACGGGGCGCCGGTCCCGAGAGTTCCGAATGTTCCAGCATCGAGCACGTGACCTTGTTGGGAGACCTGTAGCCGGCGAGCCGTCGTGGAAACGATGTCGCCGCCGTCGACCGCAACTATGGAGTCCGGGCCGAAGAAACTCGCTACATCTCTGGCGAACCGCTGGGGATGTACCGGCGAACCGTCGGTCGACGCCTCACCATCGGCGGCCTCATTCTTGGCGGCTTCCGCGGCGAGAAGCTCCTGCGTCCATGGTCGTTCTCCCGACGTGAGCCGATCAGAGGACAATGCGATTTGGCAAAGGACCTCGGCCGGGTCGGCCACGACACCAACATGGGCGGGCCGGTTCCATCCAATCTTGTTGGGATCGGCGTCGATCTGAACCACGGTGGCATCTGACGAGATCTTGCGGCCGTAGCCTGTCCGGAAATCCCAATCGACGCCGAGAGCCAGAACCACATCCGCCCGGGCAAAAGCGGCCGACCTGGCGTGATTACCGAGAAGTCGATGTCCAAAGGGCAACGACCCACGGGCCCGGGAGTTGAGATAGGTTGGAGCGTCGAGCGCCTCGGCGACGGTGGCGAGAGCCTCTACACCCCCACGAAACCCCGCTCCGGCGAAGATCATCGGACGGTCGGCGCCGGCGAGTAGCTCGACAATCTGATCGATCACCGGACTGGAGGCACCGTGGGGTCCCTCAGCTCGATATTCCTTCGGCCAATCGATGGAATCGTCATCGACCATGTCGAACTGCACGTCCATCGGCACGTCGAGAAAGACCGGGCCGCCCCGGCCGGAGAAGGCGGCACGGCTGGCCGTCGCGACATAGTCGGCGAGACGCTCGGTCTGCCAGGCGGTGCCTGCCCACCTCGTGATCGAGCCGAACATCCGAGGGTGGTCCATCTCCTGGAGCCCGC
>JAUVQS010000022.1 GCA_030598025.1 Acidimicrobiia bacterium
GACACAGGTGTCAAGGACGTACGAGCGGGTCACGGGGTATGGGCCTCCTCCGGTGTCACGCTGAATAGCCAACTCGCTCCAGACGGCGATTACAAGGACCCTGTCGGCGAGGCGAGCCGAAGATCAACTGAATCGACTGGTGAAAGCGCAGAGATCCGCAACGGAGATATTGCCACCGCAGAGTACGAGAGCCAGGGTTCCGCCCGGTTCGAAATGTCCTCGCAGTCGGCGAGCGGCGGCAAGCGTGCATGCCGCAGCAGGCTCGGTGACCAGCTTCGCCCGCTCGAAGAGGAAGGTCATGGCCTGCACCGCCTCAGCATCGGGCACAACCACGACCTCCTCCAGATGATCGCGGGCGATCTCGAATGGAACCTCGCCCGCATACGGGGAGCCGAGGGTCTTGGCAATCGACGTCGGTGTCATGGTCTGCGGAACTCCGGCTTGAAGCGAGAGCGCCATAACGTCGGCTCCTTCTGTTTCGACGCCCCACACCCGCACCTTGGGGCGGCGCCCCTTGATGGCCGAGGTGACTCCGGCCATGAATCCGCCACCACCGATCGAGACGATCACGTCCGTGACCTCCGGCACCTGATCGAGCAGTTCGAGGCCGAGGGTGCCGTTCCCGGCCATCATGTTCGGATCATCAAACGGGTGCATCGGCCCCCACCCCTCGGAAACCAGTTCTTCGTATCGGACGAATGCATCGGCAATCGAGGGGACCAGTTCGACGTCGGCCCCATAGCTGCGGGTCGCGTCCAGATAGTTGGAAGGAGTGGTCTCCGGCATCACGACTCTGGCGGGGACCTCCAACCGGCCGGCTGCGTAAGCGAGTCCCTGGGCGAAGTTGCCGCCGCTAATGCCAACAACCCCGCCGGCACGGTGCTCATACGCGAGAAGTTGGTTGATCGCGCCGCGCGGCTTGAAACTCCCCGTCTTCTGCAAGAGCTCGAGTTTGAGCACAGCGCTGATGCCAAGCTCCTGGGACAGCGTGCGGTTTGTTGCCACAGGCGTTTCGACTACGTATGGATCGATCTTGCGGTAGGCCGCTTCAATCTCGTCCAAAGGAATCATGGGAAGACGGTAATCGATACCCGCGACCCGCGACCCGCCGCTACTCCAGGTGCGCGGCCACTGCGTAATCCGCCAGAATCGGACCATCCGTCGTCATCACCACATGGGTGACGGCGGTGTTGGCCGGCACGATCGTGTCTAGAACCTCGGGCCACCCAACTCCCATGATGCCAAGGACGTATGCCCTGATCGCTCCCCCGTGCGAGACGACTGTGATCCGACCCGATCCGTTGGCCGCCATCGCCATGTCAACCCCACGGTTCATGCGCTCGGTGAGGCCTCCCCAGGTCTCTCCGTCACCTCCCCGCGGCAGGTCTTCGCCCTGCCGGAAGATCCGATCGGCCAACACCGAGTTCCCACCGTCCGTCAGCAGGTCGTCGAAGGTCTTGCCTTCCCAGGACCCGAATGACAACTCGGCGAACTCGTCCATCTCCGTAACACCATCCATCGCGATCTCGGCCGCCGTTTGGGCAGCGCGTCCGAGTGGGGAGGCATAGACGGTCTCCTGGGTGCCGTACCACTTGGCGAGCTTGGCCGCCTGCGCGCGGCCTTGTGCGTTCAAACCCCAATCGGTCTGACCCTGCACCAGTCGCTGCAGATTGGCGTCGGTCTCGCCGTGGCGAACGAACGTAATCAGCGGGTCACCTTCGGCCATCCGTTGAGAGGCCCATTCATTGATCGTGCCCAGATGTCCGGTGTCGTTATAAGTGGCGAGGCGCAACTTGTCGAAGACATGGCGAAAGGTCGTCATCGACGTGTTGACCGGATCGGCGAAGGCGGGCCTGGGCGCCTCGATCTTCCAATGCATCCTGGCGAGAGTCTCGATGATCCCGCCGTGTGTGATCACGAGCGCGCGTTCGCCCTCATCCAGTCTCGACTCGAGAGCGTTGAGGGCGGCCGCCAATCGATCGCGCACAACAAATACCGACTCGCCGGTTCGCCCCATCGGGATATCCTGGCCGGCAAAGACAGCCTTCAGTTCGTCTCCGTGTTGTTCGGCGATCTCTGAGGACGTCAAACCGTCCCACTCCCCCAGATCCATCTCTGCCCAGGCCGGGTCGGTATCGACGGTGAGTCCCAGCGGAGCAGCAGTTTGATTGGTGCGATGCAATCCGCTCGTCACAACGAGATTGGGCGGGTTCTTGAGAAGCCGGGTGGCGGCGGCTGCGGCTTGCCTCTCTCCGCGTTCGGTCAGCCGGCCACCTTGGCGACTGCCTTGCCAGATGCCCGCCTCATTGGCCTCCGATCGTCCGTGACGCAGGAACGTGATTTCCATCGGCCGCAGCTTGCCCGGTTTCTGCTTCCCGGCCAAAACCGACGTGCTCCCACCCGGACCGATCTTGCGTCGGTTGAAGGGAGTCCTGAGTTGATCAGCCGATGAAAGCGGAGGCAAAGATCAAGCTCACGATGGTCATGACCTTGATCACGATGTTCATGGCGGGGCCGGAAGTGTCTTTGAAAGGATCGCCCACCGTGTCGCCGATGACTGCCGCCTTGTGAGCATCGGAACCCTTGCCGCCGTAGGCGCCCGCTTCGATGAACTTCTTCGCATTGTCCCAGGCCCCACCGGCATTCGCCATGTAGATCGCCAGCAAAAAGCCGGTGACCAGAGCTCCGGCCAAGAACCCTCCGAGTGCCTCAACATCGATGAAGCCTATACCCAGCGGTAGAATGATGGCCAGCGACCCGGGGAGGACCATCTCACGCAGCGCGCCGGCGGTGGCGATGTCGACGCACTTGGCGTACTCAGCCTTCACACCCTCTTTCCCCTCCCTGAGTCCGGGAATCTCGCGGAACTGCCTGCGCACCTCTTCGATCATCTCATTGGCGGCGCGCCCAACAGCCTTGATCGTCATGCCCGAGAACAAGAACGGGAACATCGCGCCGAGGAACAGACCGATGGTCGTGCCAACGTTCATGATGTTGATTCCGTCGGCAAGTGGATTGGCGACTCCGCTTGACTCTGCCGCGTTGCCGATCGCCTGTGTGAATGTCGAGAAGAGGGCCAAGGCAGTAATGGCCGCCGAGCCGATGGCGAAGCCCTTGGCAACGGCTGCCGTGGTGTTGCCAAGAGAGTCGAGAGCATCGGTGGCTTCCCGCACCTCTGCCGGCAGATGGGTCATCTCGGCGATGCCGCCGGCGTTATCGGCGATCGGTCCATAAGCGTCCACGGCGATCGTGATTCCGAGGGTGGCCAGCACACCGATCGCGGCGATGGCTACTCCATAGATTCCGCCGCCGTCACCGAGAGCGAGGGTGCCGGCCCAATGTGCACCACCGATACCAGTAGCAGCGACGATCACCGAGTAGGCGGCCGATCGCTTGCCTTCGGCGATTCCGGCCAGCACCACTGTTGCTGGGCCGGTTTGAGCTTGGCGGGCGATCTCCTTGACCGTCTTGTGATGGTCGGACGTGTAGATCTCCGATATCTTGCCGATCGTGAACCCAACGAGCAGGCCGATGGCGACGGCCATGAACAACCCGAACGGGTTCACGTCGTCGATTGATCCGAAGATCAAATAGGCAAGTCCGAGCACCGCGGCAGCCGCCAGAATCATCGCCGTGTTCGTTCCGCGATGGAGAGCAGACGCTAGGTCGGATTCCGACCGCGGCTTGACGAGGAACGATCCGATGATCGAGGCAAGCATTCCCGCGGCCCCGACGGCCAGCGGGAAGATGACTGCCTCGGCCTGGAATGCGGTACCTGAGAAGGCGAGGGCCGCGAAGACTATCGGCGCCACCAGTGATCCGACGTACGACTCGAACAGGTCGGCACCCATCCCGGCCACATCGCCGACGTTGTCTCCCACATTGTCGGCAATCGTGGCCGGGTTGCGCGGATCATCCTCCGGGATGCCCGCTTCGACCTTGCCGACCAGGTCGGCTCCAACGTCGGCGGCCTTCGTGTAAATGCCTCCGCCGACACGAGCAAACAGGGCAATCGATGACCCTCCGAGACCGATCGCGGCGACGATTTCCGCTCCACGGCCGACCTCGAACCCACTCAGATCGATGAAGACCAGATATCCAACGGCCACACCGAGCAAACCGAGACCGGCAACGGTGAACCCCATCACTGCTCCGCCGCGAAAAGCCAATGGGAGTGCCTTGACAATGCCACCGGTACGGGCGGCTTCGGTGGTCCTGGCGTTGGCTGCGGTGGCAATCCTCATGCCGATCAATCCGGCGCCACCCGAGAGCAGAGCACCGGCCAGATAAGCGACGGCCCTCAGCCATCCATCATCCAGAAGAAATCCAATCAGCAAGAACATGCCCGCCACAAAGACCGCTACCCACGCGTACTCACGCTTGATGAAAGCCATCGCCCCGGCTCTGATATTCGAGGAAATCTCGATCATCAGGTCGTTTCCCTGACTAGCGGCCAACACAACTCTGGCGTAATAGACGGCCAGAGCCAGCGCCGAGACCCCCATGAAGACGGCGGCCCAAAGGAAAAAGCTGTTCATAGAAAATTCACTCCCGTACAACCAAGGTGGGCGGGAGTATATAAGGACACCATCCCCGCTCGGCCGCCCCGCCCGGTTTTCTCAGCAGTGCCGTGTATCACCCATGCACCATTGCACTGCGCGGAACCGTTTGGCCACTTTCCGCGCAGTGCTATGTATCACCGGTAGTACATAGCACTGCGCGGAAAACCATGGATCAGTCGCGCACCGTCTCCCAGGACGGGTGGCGCCGCAGGATTCGCCGCTTGACGGTGTCTATTCCAAGGAAGGGCAGCACGGTCAAGAGAAGGATCACCGGCCAGTCGACCCACTCGATCGGCACCGTTTCAAACAACCGGTTCCCGATCGGCGCGTAAACGACCATGAGGTGGAGGACCATCGAGCCGATTACGCCCCAAGTCAGTACCCGGTTGCCGCCGAATCCGATCTTCCAGACCGTCGTGCCCTGGGCCCGAATGTTGTAGATGTGGGCCAACTGCGCCGTGACCAGCGTCGTGAACACCAGCGTCCGCACATACTCCCACTCCGCCCCGCGCACATAGTGCGCCCAAACGAGAGCCGCCAGCGCACCCGCAGCCAGGAACATCCCCTGCCAGAGCAGCCGCAACTGGTGCGGAACGCTGAGGATGTTGCGCCGTTCGTCGGGAGATTGCTCCATCAAATCCGGAACCGGCGGGTCGATGCCCAATGCGAGGGCCGGCAATCCATCGGTGACGAGATTGATCCACAGCAACTGAGTCGCCAGCAGCGGTTCCCCCAAAGCCCCAAAGAAGAGGAAGCCGAGGAACATCACCAGCACCTCGGATACGTTGGCGCTCAACAAGAAATAGACGACCTTCTTGAGGTTGGAGAAGATCGCCCGGCCTTCCGACACGGCCCGAATGATCGTGGCGAAGTTGTCATCGGCCAGCACCATATCTGCGGCCTCCTTGGCCACATCGGTCCCCGTTCCCATCGCAACCCCGATATCGGCCGCCTGCAGAGCAGGTGCGTCATTCACGCCATCTCCGGTCATGCCGACGATGGCCCCCGAGGCCTGCCACGACTTGACGATCTTCACCTTGTCGGCCGGATCAACGCGGGCGAATACCGCCACGTCACCCACAACCGCGTCCAACTCGTCCTGTTCCATCACCCGCAGTTCAGCCCCGGCGAGCACGGTGCGATCGCCCAGCAAACCGAGGTCATCTGCGATAGCACGGGCCGTCACGACGTGATCCCCGGTCACCATCACCACCCGGACACCGGCTGCCGCAGCATCCTCGATAGCCCCCCGGGTCTCCGGCCGGAGCTCATCGCTCATCCCGGCTAGAGCCACGAACACAAGGTCCCGATCCTCGGCGGCTAGGTCCACCGGAAGCTCGTCGACGATCCGATAGGCGAATCCGAGAGTGCGGAGGCCTTTGGCCGCGAACCCGGTGGCGGTGTCAACGGCCGACGCGCGTCGCACATCATCAAGTTGAACGGGTCCATCGACCTGCTCATATGAGGCGCATCTGCCGAGGACGACCTCCGGGGCTCCCTTGACCGCGATCAGGTACTTGTCGCCGGTCGGGTGCAGGGTGGTCATCATCTTCCGGGATGAGTCGAAGGCCACCTCATCCAATCGAGGGTTGGCGACGCGCACGTCGGACACACTGAGAATCGTTGGGTCGACTGATCTCAGAACCGCAACTTCGGTCGGGTCGCCCAGGTATCCGTCGGCCACCTTCCGGGCGTCGCTGCACAGAGCGGCAATCTGTGCATAGCGCCAGACTCTCCCATCGGCTCCCTCCATCTCTGAAGGGCGCGCCTGAAATCCGGCGAACTCGAGGGCCTGCACCCGCATCTCGTTCCGGGTGAGCGTGCCGGTCTTGTCTGTACAAATGACCGACGCCGCACCCAACGCCTCCACCGCCGGGAGCCTGCGAACGATGGCGTTGTTCTTGGCCATGGCCTGCACGCCTCTGGCCAGGGTTACGGTCACGACGGCCGGCAATCCCTCTGGTATCGCCGCCACTGCGAGCGCCACTGAGATGAGGAACACATTCTGGACCGTCTCCATCGACTGGTCGCGGGCCATGCCCAGCAGAAAGATGACAACAGCAATACCCAGGGTGAGCCAGGCGATCCGCCGGCCGACACGGGCGAGTTCCAGCGAGAGCGGTGAAGGTTGCTCCTCGGGCTCGAGTAACTCGGCGATCCTGCCCATCTCGGTGGAGAGTCCGGTCGCCGTTGTCACCGCCCGGCCGCGCCCGGCGGCGATGACCGTTCCGGCAAAGACCATCGATCTCCGATCGCCCGTACCGGAGTCGGCGGCCACCGGTTCGAGAGTCTTGGAAACCGGCAGGCTCTCGCCCGTCAGCGAGGCCTCATCGGCCTGGAGGTGGACCGATCTCACCACCCGTGCGTCCGCGGCCACCTTGTCGCCGGCTTCCATCACGAGCAGGTCGCCGGGTGCTACCTCGGATGCTGGTATCTCGACTTCCTCCCCACCACGCACGACCAGCGCAGCCGGAGCCGCCATTTCCTTGAGCCGGGCCAGAGCATCCTCAGCCCGGACCTCCTGGGTGTAACCGATCACAGCGTTGAGGAGGACGATGGCAAGTATGACCCCGGCATCGATCCACTCCTGCAGGAGAACTCCGCTGACGACCGCCGCGATCAGCAGAACGAGAATGAGCATGTCGCTGAACTGCGAGATCAGAGTCCGCCACCGACTGGGGCCCTTGCTGCCGCCGAGCTCATTGGGGCCGACCTCTTCGAGCCGCCGCCGGGCCTCCCCTGGTGACAGGCCGGCACCGAGATCCAACTCCAATTTGGCGACTACCTCATCAACTTCTTCGGCATGCCAGTCGGTCATACCATGACGCTACCGCATCAAATCATCTCTCCAGATATCCGTCTTACGGGGCGTCGAGCAGGAAAACCGGGTTGAATTCAGCCGCAGACGTGGCAGAAACAGACGAAACCCCCAAGCCCAGAACGTCCACTTCCACCGAGACCACGACTACGACAATGCGCGACTGCCAGGAAGCGTCGGGCTCGCATCCCGCGCACCGGACCAAACTGGCGCCATTCGCCTCAGCGAACCGCCCGGCCTCGCCATGAGCCGAACCCTTGGCCCCAAACGGCCTGAAGGTGACGGGCGCGGCGGCCAGCGCTGCGGCGTCGGCTGCCATCTGCGCCTGATCGCGAGCGGTGACGACCTGCGCCAACCCGCCCAGGCCGGCGGTGAGAACCGCCAGCAGACCGACCAACGCCGCCGCGACGATGGTCACCGAACCGCCCTCGCCGGTCAAAGCTCGACCCGCATGACCGATCTGGCCGACAGATCGACGGGCACTCCGCCGAACAACACAGCCGCGAGATAGTGCCGCAGAGAAAGTCGGACGACTGCCTCCCTGCCCACAACGGCGGGACGCTCGACCGTCACAATCACGCTTGCAGTCAGCCCTTCGCTGAGAGCTTCATGCACAGCATCGACTGCCACGGCCGGGTCGGGATTAGTGGCAGCAACGCGCGCCCCTTGACGGGCGGCTCCCAGCAACTCGATCTGGACACGAGCCACCACGGCCACCTCGACCAACGCCACGAGAAGAAGCAGCACGATCGGTATGACGAGCGCGAACTCGACCGTCGCCGAGCCGCGCTCGCCATCGATCGCTCGGCGAGTCACCGGACAAACCCGATGACCTTGTCGATCACAGAGGTGAAGAACGATGGGATCAGGCTCGACCCCCCGATCCAACCCACCAGCGTCATCGCCAGGGTGGCGGCTGCCAGCACAACGAGGACATACTCCACGGTGCTCTGCCCATCGTCTTGCGAGATCTTGATCCACATTTGGTGGACTCCTTTCCAATATCCGGCCATTGGCCGGGTGCCGGACTCCGGCCGGCTCCGGGGGGAAACTTCAGGGCAGTAACGGCCCAAGCATTCTCTGAATGGATCCGACGGCGGCAGGTCCGGCGGTCAGCAGCAGAAAGCCGGGCAGGACGAGCAAGGCAAGAGGAATCGTCAATCGGACCGGCAATTTGCGGGCAGCCTCGATGGCGACCGCTCGCCTCGCGTCGCGCTCTTCGGTCGCGAAGGCGGCGACCGTCGCCGCCAGCGGAGCGCCGCTCACCTGTGCACGCGCCAATCGTCCGAACAGGGGTGAGGCAGCCCCGTCGGCCCGCGCCAGCGCGGCAGCCAGGCCGATGTGCCGAGCAGACCTCAGCACGTCCTCCAACTCTGAGCCATGCTGGGGACCAACCGCCGCGCGGGCTCCAGCCAACGAAGCCTGAAGACTCAACCCTGCTGCGGCGCCAACCACCAGAGCGCCCGACAATGCCTGAAGATCGCGTACCGGTTCGCCTTCGCCTGACCGGCGTCGGCCGTGGAGGCTCCAGGCGGCCACTGCGGCCGCGCTGAGAAAAGGATCGACCTGCACACCGACAACGAGAAGAGAGACCCCCAGCGCCAGGCGCTCACCCGCCCGGCGGCGTACAACCACGAACACCAACGCCGCGACCGCCATCGTCAGCGTCCACATCACGCCGGCTCCGCACGTCGAACCATTCGCCATATCGACAGAAGCCCGGTGACGATCAGGATGAAACCGGCTGCCAGGAAGCCGACCGTGAGCGACCCCCCGGCCGCGAGCACACTCAAATGGCCGGTGGCAGCCAAGCCCGCCAATAGGAGAACGGGCAGTGTGGCGATAACGAACGCCGAGGCCCGCACCTGCGCCGTTGCCGCTCTGCGCTCGTTGCGCATCTCCTCCTCGTCTGCGGCCAGGGACGCGATCGCCTCAAACGAATCTGCTGCTCGACCCCCACTCTCTCCAGCAATCCGAATCGCGGTCGCCGCCACCGAGCCGACGAGCGGGAGACACAACTCAGCTTCTGTGGCCAACTCGTCGTAGGAGCGCCCGATCCGGCAGGCACGTGCCAGGACCATCTCATTGATCTCGTGCGCGGCCACGGCGAGAGCGGCCCGAAGCGAGGCGCCGCCACGCAACTCGTCGGCGACGGCCCGGCAGAATCGAACATCAACCGACCATCGACGTGATCGCTCCCGTCTGAGAGCAAGGAGGACGACCAGCGCCAAGACACCTATCCAGGGGTTCGCCACACCGGCGGCCAGGATCGCGACGAAGCCCCAGGGTGCACCGGCGACGATTGCGGCACCCAACAGTATCGCATCAGTCATGGACGGTACTCCTCGTCGAGCGTCGCTGCCCCGACGTTCGTGATGGAAACGATGCGACGCTTTGATCGGTCCCGACCCATCTGAACGATGAGATCGATCGCCGTACGCAGTTGTTTGCGGATGGTTCCGGCGTCCAAGCCGCCGGCTTCCATCAGGGCGAGGGTTTCGAGGCGCAACAGAGCCTCTTCGGGGCTATTGGCGTGCACGGTGGCCATGGACCCTCGATGTCCGGTATTGAGGGCACCGACGAGATCCAGGGACTCCGATCCCCGAACCTCTCCGACGATGATGCGATCAGGCCGGAGTCTGAGCGCAACGCGCACGAGATGACGCAACGTCACTTCTCCGCGCCCTTCCGCATTGGCCGGCCGCGATTCGAGGCGTACAACGTGTCCGGCCAGAGCGAGTTCTGCGGCATCCTCGATGGTCACGATTCGCTCTCGAGCTGGGATCACCCGGGACAACAGGTTCAGCAGGGTGGTTTTGCCGGTTCCGGTGCCTCCGGCAACGAGGATGTTCTTACGCTCGATCACTGCCTTTTGAAGTAGCCGGGCCCCGTGCTCACTCACCGCTCCAGCAGCGACCAGATCATCGAGACTTCCCATCGCCTGCGTGAATCGACGGATCGCTACGACCGGACCGTCGACCGCGATAGGGGGCAGTGTTGCGTGGAGTCTGCTGCCGTCGGGCAACCGGGCATCCACGGTCGGCGAGGCGAGATCCAAACGCAGACCCAGAGGACCGATGATCCGCTCGACCGCGGCCGCGATTTCGTCGCCGTTCTCGAATCGGATGTCGGTTCTCTCGAGACGTCCGTCACGCTCTACCCAGATTTCATCTGGCGAGTTGACCAGCACGTCGGAGATGCCGTCATCACGCAGCAGCGGTTCGATCGGCCCCATGCCCACCAGAGAGTCGATCACCGTTTCGGCTGTACCCGGTGGGGCGAGCGGCGCCTCCTCCTCGAGCAAGTCGGGCATGATCCGTGCCAACCCGGCCCGATCCAGCGGGGCGTCGGACTCAATCACCTTTGCGACCAGCCGCCCTATGAGCGCCATGGATGCTCCCAGACGCTCCGCCAGGCCCGAACCCACCTGCTGCGGACGGGCAACGTACCGGACAACAGGCTCCGGATGGTGCCCGGGCGAGGGCACGGGAGCACGATGCCGTCGCCTGCTCGGTCCGTCTCAAATCCGGTTCGTTGATATACACAGAACCGATCGGGCGACGAAAAGAGAGCGCCGGGAAGCAAGGGATAGACCGGCACGATCGGGGCGAAACGGCCGGCATCGCACGGGCTGCGCAATACCACAAACGGCCAACCGCGGATCAGGGCCTGCACGACCGGCGCAGCCTCCTCGGCCTCGACCCCACCATTCGCCAGCACTGCCGGTCCGGCAGCCTGCGGCTGCAGATCGTCCCGTCGCGGACCCGATCGCACCAGTTCGGCCAGAGAGCCGGCGCCGCGCAAGGATGGCCCGTCCGGATCTAGATCGATCACGAGTGCGGTGCCGGCCGCGACCGCCAGGCCTATTGGGGCGAGAACCGAGAGCAGCCCGTCACCCTTCGTCCAAATAGTCAACGCTTTCACAAAATCCTCTTCACCAAGCCTCTGAAACGTATGGGACCGGCTCGCCGCCGACAACCCCTTGCTATCGCGGCTGTTTCATGTCTCAATGGAGGGTCGGAGCAAGCCAGGCACTGAGTCGACGGCTCACGCCCATGGCTCAGGCCTCGAAGCTCATCGCTTACAATCTCTACCGGTGATCGAACGAGACACACGCTCAGGAACGGATCCGGAACTGCCGCGGTCCGCGGCGTTCTTCGACCTCGACAAGACGATCATCGCCAAGTCGTCGACCCTCGCCTTCGGCCGCCCGCTCTACAAGGCCGGCTTCCTCAATCGTCGTGCCTTGCTCAAAGCCGGAATCGCCCAGATCGTCTACGTGATGGTCGGGGCCGATCACGACCAGATGGAGAAGGTACGCGAGCAGTTGCTGGCCCTCACCAAGGGCTGGGATCGAGCGCAGGTGCGGGAGCTCGTCAGAGAAACGGTCGACGAAATCGTCGCTCCACTCGTCTACGCCGAGGCTCTAGCCATCATCGACGAACACCATCGTGCCGGTCGCAAAGTGGTGATCATCTCCTCCAGCCCCGAAGAAGTTGTGCGCCCACTAGCCGTCTATCTGGGAGTCGATGACGTAATCGCCTCCCGATCGAAGTCGGGCCCGGATGGCCGGTACACGGGCGAACTCGACTTCTACGCGTACGGACCGGGAAAGGCAGAGGCGATCCTCGAACTGGCGAAGAAAGAGAACCTGAACCTGGACGACTCCTATGCCTACTCGGACTCGATCACGGACCTGCCGATGATGGAGGTAGTGGGCCATCCGGTCGTTGTGAATCCGGACAAGGAACTCGAGGAGATCGCCACAGAGCGCGACTGGCTGGTGATGGACTTCGATCGGCCCGTTACATTGCGTACCCGGCTGGCAACACTCCCAAAGCCGGTGCCGATCATCTCCGGTGCTGCGGTGGCCGGAGCCCTCGGCTCTGCCGCCATCTGGTGGGCGCTTCGTACCAGGGGCAGGTCGTCATAGACAGAGGCGGTTGGGCACAGATGGGCGACGGTGCCGCCCGACCGTCCCCCGATCAATCCTGATCGACCGTTTCTTCGGCTTCAGACCGTCGCCTTCTCGGATAATCGGCCAGGGCCCACAGGGCGAGCAGTGACAAAGCAGCCGCGCCGAGCCCGACGGCCGCCCAGCCCCACCGCTCGGTGGCGGCATCGAGCGTGAGTTCCCCATCGTCGGTGCTGACGGGCACGGCCCCATTGAGCAGTACGGCCGGATCGAGTCCGAGTTCGGTAAACGTGACCGGTCTGGAAGTCTCAGACGAACCGTCTGCCCAGATGGCCTCAAAGATCACAACCAGGTCCGCCCGCTCTGAGATTGCAGTCCCGGCGTACTCTCCCCCGGCCCGGGGGCCGAGCGCAACGGTTTCCTGATCGTCGCCTGGATCCACCAGGTAGGCAACAACGTTGACCGGGCCGGCTTCGACCACAACCGAGATCGTCACCTCGATCTCTCCGCTGGACACAGCAACACCTTCGACGGTGGCCACACCAAAGGCTCCTCCGAGTTCGGCCGACACCAACGCCAGTACGAGAAGAGTTCTCATACCCCGACTGTATCGACAAGGCGGGCCAATCGCGTAGCCTGGCAGGATGAGCAAGCCAGCCGGGTCGGTGCGCGTCGTGCGCGGAGACATCACAGAACAAGATACAGACGTCATCGTCAACGCCGCCAACGAACATCTGGCCCACGGTGGCGGTGTTGCGGCAGCCATGGTGCGCGCCGGCGGTTCCATCGTTCAGGATGAATCCGACGCATGGGTCCGCGAGCACGGCCCGGTCGTCGCCGGGACTGCGGCGGTCACCGGGGCAGGCGCGATGCCGGCCAAGTGGATCGTCCACGTCGTGGGGCCTCGCTTTCGCACCGGCCGGGACAACGCGCCGCTACTGAAGGACGCCGTGCGTGCTGCCCTATCTGCCGCCGCCGACATCGGTGCACGGTCGGTGGCAATGCCGGCCATCTCAGCCGGTGTCTTCGGATACCCGATCGATGAGGCGACGCAGATCATCGCCAATGCCTGCCTTGCATGGCTCGTCGCCAATCCCGACAGCATCGACGAGATTCGACTGATGGGTTTCGGTGGCGAGACCGCCGCTGCCTTTCGGAAGGCAGTGTCGTGAGCGAAAACCGGGTCTCGAGAGTCTTTCGCAAGGCTTCAGATCGATGGGACCGCGGCCGTGTTCCACCAGCCTTCGACGAATCAACAACGTGGGAGAAGATTCAGCAACACGCCAACCACATCGGCGCCCGGCGACGAAAAGTGGTTCATCTCGAAGATTCGCTTCTGGTCGAGGAGACTCTGGCGCTCGCCGAAGGTGACTTCGTAGGATTCTGGTCCTCGAGCCTGTCGCTCACGGTTCCGCCGGATCCGATCTGGACCGCCTATACCTTCTCCATCGGCGATGCAGACCCGGTCACCTACACCTGTGAAGACAACTCGACTATCCCTCGATTCGCGCTGTACCCCGTCGTCGTTAAAGTCCCGTTCGAAGCGGGCCACCTCAAAGCGATCACCGTACTGGACGATCGGACCGGTGAAGTGGCGGATGATTCGCACCTGGTATCCGTTGGATGGGATGAGGCGGTCAACGGCAAATGGTGGCGAATCGATCAATACCACGACGGCGAACGAAGGGCGGCGTACTGGCTCGACGCCCAGCACCGCCTGAAGCGCTCGGATTGGGAGGGGGCAGTGCTCGTTGTCATGCCATCGCGTGATGATGCCTTGGGCGACTTGGCCGATACTCTCCAACCGGTCTTCGAAGAACCCTAAGTCGACGAATCGCTCTCCCCCTCAGCCGGGTGAGGCTGCACCCTCCCTCCGCTACGCTGTCGCCTTCACAGGAGGAAACCCTTTGACGAGAACGCTGTTCGACAAGGTCTGGGATGACCACGTCGCCTACGCCGCGCCCGGGGAACCGGACCTGCTCTACATCGATCTTCACCTGGTGCACGAAGTGACCTCACCGCAGGCGTTCGATGGATTGCGCATGGCGGGCAGAACCGTCAGGAGACCAGATCTCAGCCTGGCCACCATCGACCACGGGGTACCCACAACCGGTCGGGAACTCGGCATTGCCGACCCCCTCTCGCGCCGGCAAATCGACGCTCTCATCGCCAACTGCGCTGAGTTCGGAATCACTCTTTACGGCCTCGACGATCCACGGCAGGGAATCGTGCACGTAATCGGCCCGGAGCAAGGGGTAACGCAGCCGGGCATGACCATCGTCTGCGGCGACTCCCACACCGCCACCCACGGGGCATTCGGAGCGCTCGCGTTTGGAATCGGTACCTCCGAAGTCGAGCACGTTCTGGCCACACAAGCTCTTCCTCAATCGAAGCCGAGGTCGATGGCGATCAACGTCGACGGCGACCTTCCCATGGGCGTCACCGCCAAAGACATCATCCTCGGCATCATCGCCCGCATCGGAACCGCAGGAGCCACCGGTCACGTCATCGAGTACCGCGGTTCCACGATTCGCGGGCTTTCGATGGAGGGGCGAATGACTATCTGCAATATGTCGATCGAAGCCGGGGCGCGGGCCGGCATGATCGCTCCCGACGAAACCACGTTCTCGTACTTGAAGGGCCGGCCCCAAGCTCCGCGCGACTCCGATTGGGACGAAGCTCTCACCTACTGGCGCTCCCTTCACTCCGATGAGGGCGCCGAGTTCGACATCGAGATCTCGATCGACGCCACCAGCCTCGAGCCGTATGTGTCCTGGGGGACGAACCCCGGGCAGACGCTCCCGGTTACCGCAGCAATCCCTTCTCCGGACGACTTCGATGAACCCATCGATCGCGATTCCGCCGAACGGGCGCTCGAGTACATGGGCCTCGAGGCCGGAACGCCAATCACCTCTCTCGAACTCGACAAGGTATTCCTGGGCTCCTGCACCAACAGTCGCATCGAGGATCTGCGGGCGGCTGCGGCCATCGTCGA
>JAUVQS010000115.1 GCA_030598025.1 Acidimicrobiia bacterium
GCTGATCTCATGCTCAGATTGAACATGAGCCTGCAGGGCAGCTTCGATGTCACCTGTCGCCTGCAGTGACTCAACTCGCAGCCCGGCATCGAAATACCGGGTATTGATGCCCTTCAGTTCGTCAAACTAGCGCTATCCGTGCCGCCCTTCACGGCTAGTCCGGCGGAGCACTGAGGTGGTAGTCGGCTGTCGAACGTCGAGCTCAGGAAGAACCAAGTCGAGGAACGTCGTTGGACGCCCCACGATGGGAACTCATCTATTCGTCGAAGCTGAAGTCGCCGGTCATTCCGGCTTCGTAATGACCTTCGATCAAGCAAACGAAGCGAGCCAGGTGACCAGTGTCATCGAAGGTGACTGTCAGAGTTTCGGTCTGGCCGGGTTCGACCTCGACCTCGATCATGCCGCCCTCCATTCCGTCCATGGCGGCCATCTCTTCTTCGTTCATCTCGCCCTCGTCATGACCTTCGTGGCCTGCCGCGAGATGCTCGTCGATCTCCGTCTGGTTGGTTACAACGAACTCGTGGGTGACCGCACCGCTGTTCGTGATTACGAATTCGACAGTCTCGCCGGGAGTGATATCTATCGCCCCCGGGTCGAAGGCGAACTCCTTGGCGTCGACTTCCACTTGCCGTGGACTGTCGACGGTTCCAACGCTCCCGCCGCAGGCAGCGGCGACGATACCTGCAATCGCAATGATCGTGATAGTTCGCTTCATCTGGTTCACTCCCTCTTCTTGAAACGGCCCTTTGAACGACCGGCGCTTCACCGCACCCGGCCCGGGTTTGCTATGCGCTCCGGCTGCCAAGAAGATTGAATTCGTGCTCCAGACCCGCCGCGACAGGATTCCGAGGATAGGCCCGGCGCGGTGGATCGCCACCGCAAATCCCTCCGGGCCAATGCAGCTTTCGATGAGGAGATCGTCCGGTTCGTCGCGATCCGTACCAGAATCATCTGTGCGACCCGGGAGACTCAATCAAATGGATCACAGCATGATCGGCGCCGGCGAGTGTCGAGAGATCGGTCGGGTGAGATGATCGACCGCCCATACGCCGACGCACTCATCTTGTTCGGGATCAGTGGTGATCTAGCGCGACGGAAGCTGTTCTCTGCTCTCTACGATCTGACGGCAGCCGGTTCTCTTGATATGCCGGTAGTGGGGGTGGCCTCCAGCCCATGGGATGATGCTGAGCTGCGCTTGAACGCTCGTCGAGCTCTCGAAGAAGCGGGGGACCCGATCGATGATGATGTCTTTGCCCGGTTGGCCGCCAATCTTTGCTACGTGGCAGGTGACTACCGGGAGCAGGGCACCTTCGCCGACATCGCCAAGCGAGCGGCGGGGGCGACCTGCACGGTGTCGTATCTCGCCATTCCGCCGGGCCTGTTTGATGACGTCGTCGAGGGACTGGCCTCCGT
The DNA here is from genome assembly GCA_030598025.1 of Acidimicrobiia bacterium. Taxonomy (GTDB): domain Bacteria; phylum Actinomycetota; class Acidimicrobiia; order Spongiisociales; family JAHEDJ01; genus JAHEDJ01. The sequence goes on from JAUVQS010000115.1 coordinate 1,414, forward strand.
GGGACTCAACGGGCAGGGTCGTCTCGTGCTCGAGAAGCCGTTCGGCCGTGACACGGCCTCGGCGGCCGAACTGAACGAGATCATTCATCGGCACTTCCCGGAGGAAGAGGTCTACCGCATCGATCACTTCCTCGGCAAAGAAGCGGTACAGAACTTGATGATCTTCCGCTTCTCCAACACCATCCTGGAACCCGTCTGGAATCGTCACTACGTGAGAGGTGTTCAGATCACGATGGCCGAGAAATTCGGAGTGGAAGGGCGGGGATCCTTCTATGACAAAGTGGGAACACTGCGCGATGTCGTCCAGAACCACCTGCTTCAGACCCTGGCTTTGTTGGCGATGGAGCCGCCCGTCTCGGAAGATCCGGATGCACTGCGCGACGAACGGGTCAAGGTGCTCGACGCCATCGAGACGCTCACCGCGGATGACATCGTCCGAGGCCAATACGCCGGCTACCTAGATGAGCCGGGCGTGGCCGCCGAGTCGGACACAGAGACATACGCAGCCGTGCGGCTCGAGATCGACTCGTGGCGGTGGGCCGGTGTGCCGTGGATCATCCGCGCCGGCAAGGGGTTGACGTCGACCGTTACAGAGGCGGTGGTCGAGTTTGCCCGTCCTCCACGCCCGCTGTTCGCCGACGCCGCCAGTCGGCCGGGACCAAACCGATTGACCTTTCGCAGCAAACCAGAAGAGGAGATCAACCTGTCAATGCAGGCGAAGACGCCGGGCCCAAATATGGTGAGTGGACCTGTGGAGCTACACCTGCAGCACGACCGGGTGCGCGGGCGCGATGCTTACGATCGTCTGATTGGTGACGCGCTGCGCGGCGACCCCGGCCTGTTCGCCCGACAAGACGGCGTCATGGAGGCATGGAGAGTGGTGGAGGGCGTATTGGGAAACCGTCGACCCGTTCTGCCGTACAAGCGCGGCAGCTGGGGCCCAGTCGAGGCAGACACGCTGCTCGGCTCCGACTGGAACTGGGCAACCACATGAGCGCTCTCGTCGGTCGGCACGACGTGATCCTGGTCCGCCACGGCCAAACCCAATGGAGTGCGAGCGGTAAGCACACTGGTCGGACCGACGTTGCGCTGACAGATCTCGGCCGGCGTCAGGCCGACGCGCTGGGAGGCATGCTGGGCGATTCGAAGTTCGCTCTCGTGGTTTCCAGCCCTCTGGTTCGTGCGTGGGAGACGATGGAACGAGCCGGGTTGGCAGACACAGCCGTGGCTGCCAACGATCTCATGGAATGGGATTACGGGGTCTACGAGGGGCTGCGAACAATCGACATCCGCCGGGAGATCTCCGACTGGTCGGTGTGGAGCCATCCAATGATCGATGGGGAATCAGTCGACGCGGTTGGCGCTCGTGCCGACCGGGTCATTGGTTTGACACTTCGAACAGACGGCCCCGCAGCGGTGTTTGGGCACGGGCACATTCTCCGCATCCTGGCGGCACGCTGGATGGGGCTTCCGGCGGTTGCCGGCCAGAGCCTCCGCCTGGATACCGCCACCGTCTCAACCCTTGGCTGGGAGCGGGAGAACCGAGTGATCAGGCATTGGAATGAGGCGTGTCACCTCCGGTCAATGGACCCGGAGCTGTGATGATGACTCCGGCCGGGTTCGCCGCGCGGCCGATGCGATCTGGAACTGGAGGCCGACATTGACTGCCATCACCGACACGCCGGAGTGGGAGGTCCTCGAGAACCTCCATCGACGGCAAGGCGACCTCGACTTGCGGCAAGTCTTCGCGGACGATCCGGGCCGGGTTGAACGGCTGACCCTCACCGCCGGCGATCTGGTGGTCGATCTCTCGAAGCACCTGATCACCGAAGAGGTGATCGAAGCTCTGACGGCGGTGGCCGTTCGTGCCGGGCTTCGGGAGCGGATGGACGCGATGTTCGGCGGGGAGCACATCAACGTCACCGAGGATCGCGCCGTCATGCACCCGGCCTTGCGGGCCGCTTCAGATGAGTCATTCGCGGTGGATGGCCGGGAGGTGACCGCCGACGTCCATGAGGTGCTCGATCGAATGGCCGGCTTCGCCGAACAGATCCGATCCGGGAGCTGGCTCGGTCACACAGGTAAGCGGATTCATCATGTGGTCAACATCGGCATCGGTGGTTCGGATCTGGGTCCGGCGATGGCCTACCGGGCTTTGCGGCCCTACGTTCATCCCGACCTGGAAGCGCACTTCGTATCGAACGTCGACCCGGCGGATCTCGCCGCGGTGCTCGATGTCGTCGACCCAGAGACCACTCTGTTCGTCATCGCATCCAAGACCTTCACAACTCTGGAGACGCTCACCAACGCCAGATCGGCCAGAGCGTGGCTCATCGATCGGTTGGGCGACGAGGCGGCGGTGGCGGCTCACTTCGTCGCGGTGTCGACCAATGCCGAGGAAGTTGGCGCCTTCGGGATCGACACCGCCAACATGTTCGGATTCTGGGACTGGGTGGGAGGCAGGTACTCGATGGACTCTGCCATCGGACTCAGCTTGATGGCGGCCGTCGGACCTCTGGCCTTCCGCGAGATGCTCGCCGGCTTCCGGGAGATGGACCGACACTTCCGAACAGCCCCGTTCGAGAGCAACGCTCCTGTGTTGCTCGGCCTGATCGGAATCTGGTATCGGAACCTGCTCGATCTGCCGACCTGCGCGGTGCTGCCATATAGCCAGGATCTCGACCGCTTCGCTGCCTATCTTCAGCAACTCGACATGGAGTCGAACGGCAAGCGGGTTCGTCTCGATGGATCTCCAGTTGGCATGGACACGGGGCCGATCGTTTGGGGAGAGCCGGGGACGAACGGTCAACACGCCTTCTATCAACTGCTCCACCAGGGAACGACGGTGGTGCCGGCCGATCTGCTCGGATTCGTGGAACCGGTCCATGGTCCGGGAGATCAGCACGACCTGCTCAAGGGCAACATGTTTGCTCAGGCCGAGGCTCTGGCGTTTGGCAAGACCGCCAAAGAAGTGGCCGCGGCCGGCGTCGCACCCGAGTTGGTGCCGCATCGCACCTTCCCGGGCAATCGTCCCACTTCGACCATCCTGGCTCCAAAACTGACTCCCTCGATCCTGGGCCAGCTCATTGCCCTCTACGAGCACAAGGTCTTCACGCAGGGCGTGATCTGGGGCATCAATTCATTTGACCAGTGGGGGGTTGAGCTCGGCAAGCAGTTGGCCACCACCATCATCGATGAGTTGACGTCTGAGACACCGCCGGAGTTGGTTCACGACCCGTCAACCAACGCCTTGATTCGGCGGTACCGGAGGGAACGGGACGGGCCATGACCGCCCGGGTCTTCGTGACAGAAAGCAGGATTGAGGTGCCCGCCGTCACCACCGACCAGATGCGCGAGATCGATCGGGTTGCCATCGAGGAAGTTGGCCCCAATCTCTATCAGATGATGGAGAACGCCGGCCGCAACCTGGCACTGATGGTTCTCGATCGGCTGGGTGAGGGTTGGGCTTCGGTTCCGATCGTTGTGCTGGCCGGCACGGGTGGCAACGGTGGAGGCGGCATCTGCGCGGCCCGGCACCTGGCCAACCGAGGAGCCGACGTCAC
>JAUVQS010000024.1 GCA_030598025.1 Acidimicrobiia bacterium
GATACTGGTTTCCAATCGGAGGAAGAATGATCCGGAATGCTTGTGGGAGGACGATCATGCGGAGAAGTTGGCCACGCTTGAGGCCGAGCGCCAGACCCGCTTCGCTCTGACCCTTGGGTACGGCCAGGATCCCGCCCCGCACGATTTCTGCGATGAAGGAGGCAGTGTACAGCGTGACTCCGACCCACACACCAAAGAACGATTGCGTCATTGTCATACCGGACATTCCGAAGCGTGGAATTCGACCCGGTACTTCGATGCTCGGACGCCCCAACTCGAGAACAGTGCCGGCGTTGAGGAAGTCGAACTTCGAGTCGAAGAACTCAAATAGTCGCTCAAGACCGAGATTCAGCCCCTCGGTGACGCCGGGGGCGATGAAGAAAACGACGGCGGCGGCGAGGCCGGTCGCTCCGGCCAGGCCGATGCGAAAGATGTCATCGTCGGTGAGCCTCGCCATACCGGCCGGGCTCCTGAGTGAGTCCCGGAAACGCTTGATCCACCAGGCCGCCAAACCGATGGCAAGGGCCGCCAGGATGATTTGCATCAGGAATAGAGGGATGTTGGCGAAGATCCACGAAAGGCCACCGAATGCCCAACCGAGCGCGCCGACTATCGGGTGCGCAAACCAACCGACGAACGCAAACAGCATGAATGCGCCGAATGCGTACCCGATGGCGTGTGCATCGTGTCCGGTCGTTTCCAGGACCTTGATACGCCACTTGAAGACATAGCGGGCGGCGATAACCCCGGCAACCACGAAGACGAACCACTGCCAGAAGGACTCCCTCGGGAAGAACCAGGGGATAGAAATACCCTTCTGCGTGGTGTACAACCATCCTTCGATGGGTCCGGTCCCCTCGGCTTCAAGCTGCGGCAGGCCTGCAAAGAGAGCCCACCAGAAAACGATTTGCAGCAGCAAGGGGACGTTGCGAATGGATTCGATATAGACAGTTGACGCTTTGTTGACCAGCCAGTTCGAAGACAATCTGGCAACGCCGATGATGACGCCGAGAACGGTGGCTGCCACGACGCCGGACGCGGTGACTCGCAGCATGTTCACGATGCCGACCAGGACGGCCTGCATGCCCGACTCGGGCAGAATGTTGAAACCTTCAGAGAGCTGAATACCCGGAGGATCGGAAAGGAACTTCCACGAGAATGTCAAGCCCTGGGCTTCGAGGTTCGCCGCTGCAGTCCGAACCGCGATTGCCGCGACAAAGATCAACCCGAATAGCACCAGGATCTGTGCAGCCCACTTGAGAACGGTGGCATCACGCCACAATGGGGGACGCTCGTGACCTGCTTTCGGTTCGACCGTCTGCGTCAAAAACCCCTCCTGGGTTTGGTTGAGGTGAGGGGGCGCTGACGCGCCCCCTCACTCTTATGTCGTTTGTTAGCGGGCGGGTGGAGCGAAGATCAGGCCGCCATCACTCCACAGTGCGTTGAGGCCACGCTCGAGGCCCAGCGGTGTGAGATGCCGGTCGTAGATCTCGCCGTAGTTACCAACCTGGCTGATGACGTTGTAGAAGGCATCGGCCGGAAGGCCCATGGCCGACTGCTTCTCGTCACCGGCGCCGAGGAGGCGTTCAACCTCGCCGTTGGGCGGATTGGCCAGCATGTCGTCGACGTTGGCAGAGTTGATCCCCTGCTCTTCGGCGATGATCAGCGCGAAGACGGTCCACCGCACCGCGTCACTCCACAGTGCGTCGCCCTGGGCGGTGCCAGGACCGAGAGGCTCCTTGGAGATCGGCACAGCCGGGAAGATCACCCAATCTCCGGCGGCGGGTTCATCCGTCGACTTACGAGAGATGAGACCGGAACCGTCGGTGGTGACTGCGTCGCAGGCGCCATCCTTGAAGTTCTGCAGAACGATGTTGAAGTCCTCGAAGGTCGTCAGCGTGATACTCGCGCCGACAGCCTGCGTTGCCTCGGTGATGTTCTTTTCAGTCGTCGTTCCTGCGTTGGTGCATACAACGGCACCCTCGAGATCGGACAAAGTCGACCCGCTGTCGAATCCGTCGGCTGCACGGGCCATGACCTGCTGGCCGTCGTAGTAGGTGGTGGGGGCGAAGGTCAAAGCCAACTCACCGTCACGGCTCTGAGTCCATGTCGTGTTGCGACTGAGCATGTCGATCGATCCAGATGCCAGTGCTTCAAACCGCTGTGCTGCGGTCAAAGCCGAGTACGAGACTGCTTCAGAGTCGCCCAGCACCGCGGCAGCTACCGCGCGGCAAAGATCGATATCGAAGCCGACAAATACGCCCGCCTCATCCTTGGAACCGAAGCCGGGAAGCGTTTCGTTCACGCCACAGTTCAGCGTGCCACGAGCGATGACCTCGTCGAGGACGCTTCCGCCGGTCTGTGCGCCGGTGTCGCCTCCGCCGTCATCCGTGCCGCCACCGTCATCTGTGCCGCCATCGTCCGTTGCTGCGGTTGTTGGCGTCGTTTCCTCGTCGCCACCGCCGCCGGCATCACACGCCGCCAGGATGAGAGCAAAGACCGCCAGTACCGCGATTAGTTTCTTGATATTCATTCCGCTCCTCCCGATTAAAGGGAACTCAGGGGACTAGTCCTCCCCGATAGTGGCGCTAACCATAGACAGACCTGAACCGACTCATCAACCGAAAGTGGGACCTATTTCTTATCGCCTGGGACTACCGGCCTCTGGCGGCGCTAATCTAGGGGTCTCACCGTCACGTCGAGAAGACCGGCGCGGCGCTCGAAGTTCCATCTCCATCACATGGTGACCAAGTTGACCGCAGACCTCCTTTCACAGATCCAAGAACCGGCCGATCTCAATCGGTTGACCGTCGAAGAACTAGCCCAACTGGCGAACGAAATCCGCGAGTTCATGGTCGAGAAGATTTCCCGGACCGGCGGACATCTCTCACCAAACCTCGGAATCGTCGAGTTGACCCTTGCGATCCATCGAGTGTTCGAGAGCCCCTACGATCGCATCTACTGGGACGTTGGACACCAGGCCTACGTTCACAAGATCGTCACCGGACGTCAGGACGGATTCGACACCCTGCGGACTTTCGGCGGAATGACCGGGTACCCGAGTCGGGCTGAAAGCGAGCACGACTTCGTGGAGAACAGCCACGCGTCGGTGGCCCTCAGTTATGGGCTCGGCAACGCCATGGCCAATGCCAAGGCCGGCAACGGGCGATACACGATCGCCGTCATCGGAGACGGCGCTCTGACCGGTGGAGTCGCCTATGAAGCTCTCAATCACATGGCCGTTACGAAGCCGCCGAATCTGATCATCGTCGTCAATGACAACGGGCGTTCATATGCACCAACAGTCGGTGGACTCGCGGCTCTTGCTCATCTGCGATTCGACCCTCGCTATGAACATGCCAAGAAGCTGATGGGACGAATTCTCCGCAGCCTTCCGATCTTTGGCGACACCGCCGACGAACTCGCCTTCCGGGTGAAGGAAGGCTTCAAGCAGTTGGTGGAGCCCGCCACCTTCTTTGATGTTCTCGGACTGAAGTACTCCGGCACGCTCGACGGGCACGATATCGAAGCTCTTGAAGAGGCTCTCGAAAATGCCAAGGACATGGGCGAGCCGGCCATCGTCCATGTGATCACTGAGAAAGGCCGGGGCTACGAACCGGCGATCAACGATGAAGTGGAGAAGCTGCACGGGGTCGGTACGTTCGATGTCGAGTCGGGTCGCCCGACCAGTTCCGAGCTGAAGATGACGAACATCGCCGCCAACGCCGTGCTGCACGCCGCACGGGAGAACGAGGACGTCATCGCCATCAGCGCAGCCATGGTCTCGCCCACGGGCCTCGGCGAGATGGCCGAGGAGTTTCCCAACCGGGTCATCGATACCGGCATCGCCGAACAGCATGCGGTCGCGCTGGCCGCCGGACTGGCGATGAGCGGCAAACGTCCGGTGGTGGCCCTGTACTCGACGTTCCTGCAACGCGCCTTCGACGAGTTGATGATGGATGTCGCGCTGCACAATCTGCCGGTGACGTTCCTGCTGGATAGGGCCGGCGTTACCGGTCCGGACGGTCCGTCCCATCACGGAGCCTTCGATTTGTCGTTCTTGCGAATGATCCCCGGCATGACGATCGGTGCTCCGTCCGACGCGTACGAGCTGTGCGCGATGGTGGCGGCCGGAATCGAGCATGACGGACCGATGGCGATCCGCTTTCCCAAGAACGGCGCCGGGAGCGTGCCTGCTCTGCCGGTCGAGCCCATCGAGATCGGTGTGTGGGAAGAACTCGAGACCGGTTCACAGGTTCTGCTGTTGGCCGCCGGCCGCATGGTCGAGCACGCGCAGAAGGCGGCGCTGACACTCGGACAGCAAGGTGTGTCGGTCGGAGTAGTCAATGCCCGCTGGGTCAAGCCGATGGACGAGCGCTTGCTCGACTGGGTGCGAGCCTATCCCCTGGTGGTAACGCTCGAAGACAACGTCGTCAGCGGTGGGTTCGGCGCCGGAGTACTGGAGGCAGTGAGCCCGCATGGCCTGGCCGACCGAATCCGGGTGCTCGGCCTACCGGATGCCTTCCTGCCGCCCGGATCGGCCGGCGACGTCTTGAAATCGGTCGGCCTCGATGCGGAGTCGATCGCGACCACGGTGTCGGAGTTCGTGGCGGGCAGGTAAAGGAGAGCGATTCGCGAATCGCGAATCGCGTCTTATCGGCTTATCAGTGCCGTATCCACCAGCACCGCCATTTCGGCGCGGGTGATCACGTCGTTGGGACCGAACCTCCCGTCGGCGGCGACGATGCCGAGTTCATGGAGGCGCTCCACGAACGGCGTGTACCAGGCGCCCTCCGGGGTATCCGAGAAGTATCCCCTGTACGAGTCAACTGGGCTTTCTCCCATTGCCCGAATCAGGAAGGTAGCGATGTGGGCACGGGTCACTTCTTCCGCAGGGCAGAAGGCGAGTGGATCGGTGCCACAGCCCTCGGTAATGCCGAGACCGTATAGAGACTCGATGAACGGCACGTACCAACTGCCGTCCGGAGCATCAGCGAACAACCCGGCGGGATCCGCAGGTGTTCCGTTCACTGCCCGTAGGAGGAAGGTGGCCATTTCGGCTCTGGTCAGGTTGCCCTCCGGACAGAAGCGAAGCGGGTCGGTTGAACACCCGACGGTGACTCCGCGTTGGAAGAGCGTGTCAATCGATGATCGTGCCCAGTAGTCGAGCGGGACATCTGCCCATGGATCACAGTTGTCGCCGACACCGTTTCCGTCTCCATCCGACTGACGAGGGTTCGCAACAGCGGGACAGTTATCGATTGGATCTTCGATACCATCGCCGTCCCTATCGTTTGATTGGATCGGTTGTCCGATCACTGTGGCGGCCAGAAGACTCTCGTAGGCGTTGAACTTCGTGCCGTCTGGTCGATGAAGTTCAAAATGCAGGTGGGATCCGACCCACTCGGCATTGCCGCTGTCACCCACCCACCCGATGAGCTGACCGGCTGTGACGTGAGTCCCGGACACAATGCCCTCGGCGAACCCGAACCCCAAACCGTCGTCGGTGCCCGGCGTGTCGCTGTTGAGGTGGATGTACCAACTTGCCCACCCGTCGTCGTGATGCAGAGCCATCGCACAACAGCTTCCCCCAATCTCGTTGTGCTGCCACCCAACCACGCCCGAGGCGGCGGCCACCACCGGGATCATCTTGTCGGCCAGCATGTCGGTGGCCTGATGGGTACGGCCGCCGGACCGAGCCTCGTCGAAGGTGTCGGTGTATTGAGTAGGTCCGAGCACGGGGAAGATAATCGGGTAGATCTCAGCTCCCGAGGCCTGCGGGACCGGGATCACGCTGAGACTCACGGCGATCAGCAACGCCGTCGACCCCGCGGCGAAACGGTTGAACGTGCCGTTACCCACAACTACCTCCAGGTGGTGCCAACACTGAGGTATCGGATGTGGACTGAAGAACTTGAGCGCCGCGGCCTAATCAAAGCGGATGATCTCTCCAGCGACGCAGACTTCTGCCTGCGCCTCCGCCGAGGCAGAGCAATGAACCGACGTCAATCGCGTACGATCGGGCGGGTTAGACAGGTCGGTCCGCCACTTCCATTCACGCAGATCTCTCTGCCGGAGAAGGTATGCACTTCGGTGCCTGCCTCCTCGAGAGCGACCCGAGTCTTCGGATTGCCTTCCACCATCACCACCACGCCGGGACGAATACCAAGAAGGTTGCATCCCTGACTCTCGAACTCTTCATTAGGAATGGGGATCATTCGCATCCCCATCTCAGTGAGTAGTTCCCACACTGCAGCGGGCATCAACGGAAGATAGACAGCAGCCACATCCTCGGCGACGGGCGAAATCACGCTGAGCAGATGCAAGCACTCGTCGGGCCCGTTGCCGTAGGGAACATCGAAGATCTCGACGCGTCCGCCGACGATGTGAGCGAGTTGCTCGGCCCCGGAGCGGTTGGTGCGAAGGGAGCGGCCGATGCAGAAAATGTCTGGTGTCAACCAGAATGTGTCCCCACCGTCGACGGTACCGGGGGCCTCGATCCGCCCGAGCGTCGGGATGCCTGCCTCGTTTGCCCAGGCCTCCATCGGCTCTTCCTCACCGACGCGATTCGGCTTGCCGGACCTAAGGGAGATCACCCCACGGTTGGTGACCAGCATCGGGTCGTAGGCATAGACGAGGTCCGGGCTGTCCGTTTCCGCATCGAGCAGATGCACGGTGACGTCGAGCGACTCCAGTATGGCCACGAAAGCATCGTGCTCGCGTTGTGCTTCGGAGAGGTCAACAGGATGCAGATACCCGTGGTCAGGATCGTCGAAAGCATCACCGAAAGATCGGCCCGGCCGCTTGAGTAACACGTGCCGCAGAGGGAGAACCATCGACTGCGCACCGTACCTCTGAAATCGCATGGCGGCACCCTAGCGACGGCCCGCACAAGAACCTCCACAACGCGGGCCCCCGAATCGATATGCACCGGCCCGTTCATCCACCTAGAGTTTCTGAAACCAAGGGCAAGCTCCTTTGTTCCCTACGGGAGGAAGAACTGTGAAGAGGAAATGGACAACAGTCGTCGTGCTGATTCTGGCGTTCTCGCTGGTTGTTGCGGCATGCGGCGGCGGCTCGGACAGCGAGTACGACCTGGTCCAAGAAGACAAGATTCTCGTCTGCTCAGACATTCCCTATCCGCCATTCGAGTTTGAAGACGGAGGCGAATACGTAGGATTCGATGTTGAGCTCATGGGAGCCATCGGTGACGAACTGGGTCTTGATGTTGAGTTCATCGACTCCGGGTTCGAGTCAATCACTGCTGGTACTGCCATGGTGGGGGGCGAGTGCGATATCGCCGCGTCGGCCATCACGATCAAGCCGGAGCGGGAAGAGAACATCGATTTCTCTGACCCCTATTTCGATGCCGACCAATCCCTGATGGTCAAAGTTGACTCTGGTATCACCAGTCTCGCTGAGTTTGACGGAAAACGTCTGGGTGTTCAGTCCGGCACGACCGGTGAGGGATACGCCGAGGACAACAAGCCCGGCGGCGCCGAGCTGGTCGGCTTCGCAGAGAGTGGACAGCTGTTCCTTGCCCTCGAGGCGGGAGATATTGAGGGAATCCTCCAGGACCTTCCCGTCAACGCCGAGCGACTCGTGACCGATGACTCCCTCACGATCGTCGAGACCTACCCGACCGAAGAGAAGTACGGCCTGGCGGTCAAGGAAGAGGGCAAAGAGGCGTTGCTCGAGGCAGTTAACGAAGCACTAGCGACTGTCAAAGACAACGGAACCTACGACGAAATCTACGACAAGTGGTTCAAGTAATCCCGATCTACTGAGCAAATCACGAGAGGGACCCACTAGGGTCCCTCTCGGCGATTGAGAGGCAAATCTCATGAAGAGGGCGACCAAACAGAAACTCCGGAGATGGGCCCTTTACACCCTGTTGATTGTCATCGCCGTCGCGGTGGGCCTGCTGGCCGACTGGCCGACTATCCAGAAGGCATTCTTCGATCCTGAGATCGCAGCCGACATGTTCCCCGAGGTCCTCACTACGGCGGCGAAGAACACCATTGTCTATACGGCGATGGCATTCGCCCTCGGGTTGGTACTGGCTCTGTTCCTGGCTCTGATGAAACGCTCATCGGTACGGCCGTACCGGTGGATTGCCACCACCTACATCGAGCTATTTCGAGGGCTCCCAGCACTCGTCACCCTTTCGCTCGTCGCGTTCGGTCTACCGATCGCGTTGGGGGTGCGAATCCCGGGAGGCACGCTCGGCAAGGGAACCATCGGGTTGGGAATCGTCGCCGCCGCCTACATGGCCGAGACGATTCGCGCAGGCATCGAAGCGGTGCCCCGTGGTCAGATGGAAGCCGCTCGATCGCTCGGCATGAGCCGGGGATCAGCGATGCAGTCGATCGTCCTTCCCCAATCATTCCGCAACATCATCCCGCCGCTAACCAACGAGATGGTGATTCTTATCAAGGACACATCCCTCTACTTCGTTCTCGGAACCACGATCATCAGCAAAGAGCTGACCAAGTTCGGCAACGACTTCATGAGCGCCACCTTCAACGGGACACCCCTTGTCGTCATCGCACTCGTCTATCTGGCAATCACGCTGCCGCTCACCAGATTCGTTGCACAGCTCGAGAAGAGAGCCGCGAGGGCACGATGAATCAAGACAAGACTGCGCCACCGATTCAGGTAGTGAGGCTGCACAAGTATTTCGGAGAGCTCGAGGTGCTCCGTGGCATCGACTTCGTGGTAGACAACGGTGAAGTCGTCTGTATCGTCGGCCCCTCCGGCTCCGGAAAATCAACGCTGCTGCGTTGCGTGAACCTGCTGGAAGAGCCGACTTCAGGACAGGTCTTGGTCGAAGGCATCGACATGACCGACTCTGAAACCGACATCGATGAGGTCCGGTCCCGTATCGGGATGGTGTTTCAACAGTTCAATCTCTTTCCTCATCTCACGGTCCTGAGGAACCTCACTATTGCCCAGCGAAAGGTGCTGGGACGCTCCGAAGAGGAAGCCGATGACGTGGCGAACCGCGTGCTTGATCGTGTAGGGCTCTCCGACAAGACCAACGAGTTCCCGATTCGACTATCAGGCGGCCAACAGCAGCGTGTCGCCATCGCCCGATCCCTGTGCATGAATCCAGACATGATGCTGTTCGACGAGCCGACCTCCGCGCTCGATCCCGAACTCGTTGGTGAGGTTCTTGATGTCATGCGCGGCCTCGCCGAGGAAGGCATGACGATGATGGTGGTCACTCATGAGATGGGATTCGCCCGCCAGGTCGGAGATCGAGTGGCGTTCATCGACGGAGGAGTCATCGTGGAGGATGGGCCTCCTGACGATGTACTGCTTCGGCCGCAACACGAACGTACCAAGAAGTTCCTGGAAGCGGTTCTCCAGCAGTAGTCCCGTCGAGGTTGCCGGAGCGTAGGCTCCAACCATGGAGACTCTTGAAACGGTCATCTTGGTTGTCCTGTCAATCGTCGCCATTTGGATATTCATCTGGTTCATCCGCTATGCGCGAAGTGTTCACCGAGGCGACTTCGGGCACGCCAAGGGAGCCAAGCCGGTGTGGTGGGTGCCCGGAGGCGGTGGGCACGGCGGTGGCGGGTCGGTTCCTCCGATCGTGACCAGCGACCCAGACGACTGAGCCTCCAGTCTTCGCGTAAGTAGGTCGGCGTGGTGGAACTCCCGCCGGCCAGACCGGATGGGCGGTGGCGCCACTAATCTGCTGGACCGTGATGGTGGGGAGAAACTCCGGAGGCAGACCGCTTGAGCACCGCTGAACCGCGCAAGTCATGGGACGTACCGACCTGGGTGCGTTTCCTCTTTGTCTTCGCTCTCCTCTATCTGTTCCTCGTTGGTGTAAAAGCGCTCGAGACCGGTATCAAGTCGTTCGGTGCCGACTTCACCGACAGTCTTTTCGAGGGGGTCTCGAACCCGTTGGCCGGCTTGTTCGTCGGGGTCCTCGCCACCGTCCTGGTCCAATCCTCCTCGGTCTCGACGGCAACCATCGTCGGCTTGGTCGGAGCGGGGACGCTTACCGTCCCGTTCGCCGTTCCCATGATCATGGGCGCCAACATCGGCACGACGGTCACCAACACACTCGCTTCCCTCGGCTTCCTCAGAAGGAGCGCAGAGTTCAAACGCGCCTTCGCCGGAGCGACGATGCACGACTTCTTCAATCTCCTCGCAGTCGCTCTCTTCTTGCCTCTCGAACTCGCCACCGGATTCCTCTCAAAGAGTGCTGAGTGGCTCGCAAGCTCTCTCGGCGCCGGCACCACCCTCGACTTCCAGAAACCCGACAGTCCCATCAAGTCGGCCGTCAAGGCACCGGTGAAGTGGTTCGAATCGCTCTTCGAACGAATCACCGAGAACGAAAACGCTATGGGAATCGCCCTGCTGGTTCTCGGCCTGCTCATGATCTTCCTCGCCCTCGCCTACATCACCAAGAACATGCGTCTGATCATGGCCGGTCGGATCGAGCGCTCGATGAACGCCATCCTGTCGCGGGGAGGCGGCCTCCCGGCCATCATCATCGGATTGCTGATGACCGTCGCCGTTCAGTCATCCTCGATCACGACTTCGGTACTCATTCCAATGATCGCTGCCGGCGTCCTTACGCTGGAGAACGGGTTCCCGGTGACGCTCGGCGCCAACGTCGGCACCACGGTTACTGCGCTCCTCGCCTCGCTGGCAGCGGATTCTCCGGCCGCGCTCGTTATCGCGCTCACCCATACCCTTTTCAACATTGGCGGCATCGCGGTGTTCTACCCGATCCCTGCAATTCGACGAATCCCTATCTTCCTCGCGCAAAAACTGGCGGGGATCGCAGAGGTGAGGAAGTCGGCCGTACTCGTCTACGTGGTTGGAGGCTTCATCGTGGTACCGATCATGGGCATACTGATACTGAACTGAGGAGCGCAGACAAATGGTGATGGAATTCTTCCGGGGTGGGGCGGACAAGGAACTCGAGCAGATCGAGAAGACGATCCGACAGATGTTGGTCGACTGTCGTCACACTTTCGACGCGGCCATCAACACACTTCTTGGGGGTACCGCGCCCGGCCTCGTCAAGAAAGACATCAAGAAGACGGACCGGCAAGTCAACAAGGCCGAGCGCGAAGTACGCCGCGAACTCGTGGTCCATGCCAGCGTGCGGGGCGCCAGTGCCGACATCCCGATGGTGCTCGTGTCGATGAGCATCGTTAAGGACGCCGAACGCATCGGGGACTACGCCAAGAACATTTTCGACATCGCCCGTGAAGGCGTCGATCTCTCACAATCGGACGATCTGGACGAACTGATCAAACATCGTGATCAGGTCTCCCGCCTTATCGGCGAGACCGCCCGCATCTTCGGAGAGCGTGACACCGAAGCAGCCCATCAGATCCTCCAGGTAGAAGACGAGAACCTCTCCGAATACGACGACCTCGTAGTCGCACAGATTGATTCGGAGGCCTCCGCCCGCGAGGCTGTACCCAGGGCATTGCTATACCGATACTTCAAACGGATCACCGCTCACGCGATGAACATACTGACTTCGCTGGTCATGC
Source organism: Acidimicrobiia bacterium (assembly GCA_030598025.1). Lineage (GTDB taxonomy): Bacteria > Actinomycetota > Acidimicrobiia > Spongiisociales > JAHEDJ01 > JAHEDJ01. Next base: position 11,529 of record JAUVQS010000024.1, read on the forward strand.
CGCTCGACCGCCTCGACTACTACGACGAGGACAAAGCGGATCGGTGGTGATTGTCTGATCGGCACAAAGTGCCTATCAGACAATCACCACGTACCAGGTACCACGTACAACGTATCTCGTACGGCAAAACGCGGCGTTTCTCCTCCAGCGAGCGGAGGGGAAGACGATCACTCAAACAGTTCTTCGAGCAAGTCTCTCACGCGGCGGTTGATCTCGTCGCGGATCGGGCGGATCTCGTCTGCCGTCTTTCCCGCCGGGTCTTCGAGTTCCCAATCCAGATAGCGCTTGCCGGGGTAGATGGGGCAGGCATCGCCGCATCCCATGGTGATCACACCGTCCGACGCCTCCACGGCCTCATCCGTCAGTTTCTTGGGGAGGGCGTCGGTGATCTCGATCCCCAGCTCACTCATCGAAGCAACCACCCCCTGGTTCACTTCAGAGGCCGGAATAGATCCGGCCGATCTGACGACAATCCGATCCCCAGCGTGATGCCGGAGGAACGCGGCCGCCATCTGGCTCCGGCCGGCGTTGTGGACGCATACGAAGAGAACTTCAGGAGTCATGGACGTACAACGTACAACGTATGGCGTACAACGCATTGCGTGCAACGAACTCCCGCGCCGTACGCCATACGTTGTACGTGATACGAAGTACGGGTTAGCTGCTTCGCAGCTAGCCCTCTCTGATCTCTGCTTCGACGACCATCGTGCCGGCGTTATCGAACTCGAGCGACAGGTCGAAGGTTTCTCCGGCCACGAAGTCGGCCTGCTTGTCGACGCACATCACATGCAGTCCGCCGACTTCCAGTGCCGCCCGGCCTCCCCCCGGAACCTCGATTCCCGCAGCATCGACCGGACTCATACTCATGACACCGTCGCTCATCATCGACTCGTGAAGTTCGGCAACTCCACAGGCGTCTGACGCGACAGAAATCAGATGATCAGTCGTGTCGGCGTTGTTGGTGATCACCATATAGAAAGCACCGTTGGTGGCCACCGCGGGTGAAGGCCTCCCCCAAACATCGGACACTTCGATATCTGCATCGGACCCACAAGCAGCAGCCGTCAACGCCAACACCGTCAAGATCCCAACCAGTGGTCGACTCATCATCGCTCCTATCGCAGCATGTATCTGATGTCTGAGGCCATGGCGTCGGACTGCACTCCGAACGGGATGACCAGCTTCAGGTTTCCGTTACGGTCAACGACCAGCAGCGTGGCCGTATGCTCCATCAGGTAACCCGTCGCTTCGGTCCCCTCCCCGGCCCGGTAGTAGATCCCATAGAGCGTGGCTACCGATCCGATTTCTTCCTCCGTGCCGGTGACACCAACGAACCGTCCATCAAAATGTCGAACGTATTGACCGAGACGTTCCGCCGTGTCCCTGGCCGGGTCGATCGTCACGAAGACCAGTTGAACATCCTCGGCTTCATCGTCGCTGAGGTCCTCGACGGCGCCGGCCACATCGAACAGAGTCGTTGGACATACATCAGGACAGAACGTGTAGCCGAAGTAGAGCAACACGACCTTGCCCTCGTAGTCACTGAGCGATACGGGACCGCGATCCGATGAAAGGGTGAAGTCGGGTGCGGCTGAAACTCCCTGAATTACCGCTCCGCTGAATTGATGTGGTTGTGCACGGTTGTACCCCCACCAGAAGACGAGGCCGGCTATCACCAGTGGGAGGGCCACCAGGGCATAGCGCCAAGGAGAACGAGAGGGGGGCGGAGTCGGTTCTTCAGCGATCGGAGTATCGGTCATGGTGCGTAGCACAGGAAGAGATGGGCCGCTTCATATGCGAGGCTCGCCGCACCTGTGCTGTTCTCCACTTCCTCAGCGAGGACCCCGAGATGGCGAAGGATACGTTCGGTGTCGGAGGTCTGCGTCTGGTACTTGTATTCATTGCGAATGATTCCGGCGCCGTCCACAAGCACGAACGTCCTGTCGAGTCTGATCGACCCGTCGTCCTCCTGAGCGAAGTAGGTGTTGAAGCCGCCGGCGACTACGTCGCCAAGGAATCGATCGTCCTCCACGGAGGCGAATGTCCAGATGTCGGGATCGGCACCTATCGAATCGGCATACGCGGCCAACGTCGCCGGAGTGTCCTCCGCATCCACCGAGATCGTCACGAGCCGAACCGGGAGGCCACGGATATCGGCCGACTCCAGCCCTTCTTGAATCTCGAGCATCGTCTCATCGATGGAATCACAGGTTTCGCACGATGAGTAGCTGAACGAATACAGAACGAACTGGCCCCTCAAATCCTCGCTGGTCACAATCTGGCTATAGGAGTCGATGAGGCTGAACCCGGGCGCCAGGCGAACGCGTGGCAAGACCTGAATCGGCTGAAACGTCACAAACGCAAAGACCGAACCCACGACGAGGGACGCACTCACCGCCGCGGCGATCAGCCACCGCTTGCCACGTTTGGAAAGCCGCGGTTCTTCGGTTGTCGACGGCGCGGCTGCCGCTGTGTCCACCATCGGAATCTCCTGCTGAAACAAAGCCCGGAGGCGCAATGGTAGGCGTGGGCGGAGAACAGAGAATCCGGCTGAGTGGCAACTGGCAATTGGCAATTGGCTTCCTTCTCACTGAGGGCCAAGCGATCCCGGTCGCTACCGATTCGCATGGTCGAACCCCGCCCGCGATCCTTCCGGCGATGCTTCAGAATCTGACCCGACTCGGGCAGGTGCTGGCCCTCTTCGTTGGTGCTTGCAGCGAGGATCCGCTGCTGCACGCCGATGATGCCATTCCCGGCTGCATCGGCAGCCTCGTTGGTGGATACGTCCTCAACGGCATCGACCCGCACGGCAGCGAATACACCGGACGTCTGGATATCACCGGTGGGCCGTTCTCACACACCTATGAGCTGCAATGGATCGTCACCGAGGCCTTTCAGCTGGGTACGGGGACACTGAACGGGAACGTCCTCGAAGTCGAGTGGCAGACATCCGATCAGGCAGCGCTTGCCGTCGCCGGCACCGCCGAGTTCACGGTCACCGTCGAAGGTGAGTTGTACGGCTCGAAGAAGGTCACCGGCGACGACGGCGAATGGCGAGAAACCGCCTACCCGATCGGCCCGGATGACGTATAGATCCGAGTCGCGAGTCGCGAGTCGCGAGTCAGAGGGTTCCACGGGGCCGAGTGCCTCTCGTCATAGACCCAACAGATACTCCACCAGTGAGTCGATCTGGGTGTCGCTGAGCTTCCAGCCTTTGGGCATCACGCCGGCGTCATAACCCTCGACGACGTGGCCGTCGGGGTCGATGATCGCCTGACGCAAATACTCGGCCGCGCTTTGGCCGGAGATCCGGGTCGCGGCGGGAGCCCCGATGCGGGCGAGTGACGGCCCTATTCCATCGGCGCCGGGATCGGTCGAGTGACACGATATGCAGCCGGCCTTTCCGCCGACCACGATTCCGCTGAAGAGCTCCGCGCCCATGGGCTCGGATTCATCGGCGGTCTCGCCGCCACAAGCCGCGACCGCCATCACCAGAGC
>JAUVQS010000028.1 GCA_030598025.1 Acidimicrobiia bacterium
ACCCAGGGTCCCAACGCCGTCACCGTCAGGTACAGGGCCAGCACCAGCACGTGCAGGACATTGCCGGCGATTATCACCTGACGCCTGCCGCGCAGATCCATGACGGCACCGATCCACGGTCGAATCGCGATGGAGGCTATGGCGGTCACGCCCACGAGGATGCCGATCTGGATCTCGTCCGCCCCGAGGTCCTGCAGGTAGCCGGGGAAGTGGAGGAACAGACTCCAGGCGAGTTCCATGAACGTGTTGGCGGCGAACACCGAAACGAAGGCGCGGGTGAATAGTGGTTCGGGCATAAGTCGGCCAGTGTACGCCCGACGCGTCCCCGGTTTTCTCGGCAATACTGTTGTTCCTCAGGCACCACTGCATTGCCGAGAAAGCGTCGGTCGGATTCTCAGCAATACTGTTGGTTCCTAGGCACCATTGCATTGCTGAGAAAATCTTCGTGAGCCTCAGTCTTCGAGAGCCTCGAGCACTTTCCGCATATGGCGTCGGTAGCGGTTCAGGGCTTTCTGGCCCGCTGGTGTCAGGCGGTAGACCGTACGGGGGACCTTCTCGACGAACGTCTTTTCGATGTCGATATAGCCGGCCGCCTCGAGTTTTGCCGTGTGCGAGGAGAGATTGCCGCGCGTCAGGCCGGTCTGTTTCAGCAGGAAGAGGAAATCTGCTTGATCCACCGCGTTCAACACTGCCGCAATCGCCAGGCGGCCCGGTTCGTGGACCAGACGGTCGAGTTCCGGGAACGCCTCGAAATCACTCATGCGCCGGGTTTCTCATCAGGAAGATGGCCAGTGAGGCCACGCCCATGACGAGCAGAAACGCTGCCATGATCAGCAGAAAGATAGGCATCGCCGAGTAGTCGTTGCCGTCATCCCGCCACCACACCGCCAAGCCGGTGACAACGGAGGCCACAGCCAACAGGTGGTGGCGCGCCATTCCCGACTTCTCTGCCAGGTATCTGAACCCGCCGGCGAAGGCGATTCCTGAGAACAGGGGAGCCGCCCGCCGCAGCTCGTTGGCGATCGACGATTCGCCGAATACAAGAATCATGACCGTCACGATTGCGATGGCCAGAGCGAAGAATCCGAGCATTCCCTTGGCATTGGTCTGCTGCCGCTCGGGGTTGTAGCCCGAATAGCCGATGCGGGGGTAGGTGATTCTCTCCTTGGCGATGTTGATCACCTTCCACCCGAAGAAGATGAAGGGAAGGCTCAGCAGGCCCACTATCCCCGGCTGGAGGGCCCAGCCCGCTGCCAATGTGGCCATCAGCACTGCTGCAAACAGTTCGAGCAGGCCGTCGCGGTAATCGGCTCGACGAGCACTTCGCTCGACAGCATCCGGGTCGATAGGGAGTTCCATCAGCGGTCTCCTAGGCAAATGAGTTGAGTAGACAAACCGGTTTGTATTACAAACTCAGTGTACAAAGCGACCCCGACTTCGTCAAGATCGACATGACGGAAGTTTCTCAGCAGTGCTATGTATCACCGGTAGTACACAGAAGATCAGCGAATAGGTGACTCGGCCCCCTCTGGGTTCGCTGCGCTCACCCATCTCCCCCGCGCGGCGGGGGAGAACGAATTTGAGGTGACGGCAGTACTGCCTTCTACGTCCTCTCCCACGGAGTGGGGGTGAGTTGGCCTGCTCCGGCGGAGCAGGTTGGAGGGGGTTACTCACGTGGCGACCACCTATCCGCGCGTCTTCATAGCACTGCGCGGAAACTCGGCTAGCCCCGGTTGCGGAGGTCCTCGCCCTCGCGAAGTCGCTTTTCGTAGGTGGCCATCGTGTGCTCGACGTGCATGCCGGCCTTCTCATACAACCGGGTAGCGCCGGTGAGGCTGCCCGCGTCCACCCCGAGAGTCACCACCGGAATGCTGTTCTCCCAGAACACACGGAATGAGTGCAACAGGATCGCCAGGCCCAACCCGCGCTGACGCCACGCCTTGCGGACACCGAGCACTTCGACCAGCCCCTTCCCAGAGTCGTTCTCCGCGTTGGGATAGCAGAGCGAAACCGCGGCTACCTGGTCGCCGTCCCAGAGCACGTGGAAATACTTTGGGTCGTAGTTCGGGTTGGCGTCGAGGTGGTGTACGGCTCGCTCGAATGCCTCGTCGGGATCGGCGTCTGCGAAACCCCAGTGGTCCCGGAACGATTCGCGGACGGCGTCGTGGGCCGCCCGATGGTGCTGCCGGCGAACAAACGGCCGGAGTTCGAGACCATCCGGCCATTCCTGCGCAGCGGGTGGTTCCAGCAGTTCGATCTCCATATCCCGGAAGTAGCGCGTTCGGTGGAAGCCCATGACCTCGATGAGCGTGGCGGCGCCGGTGTTGGCGGTATCGATCCAGAGTTGAGCGTCGACCGCGGCGCCATCCGGGGCGCGGTCAACCAACTCTCGGGCTCGCTCCTCGCCCCAGGTGAGGAGCGCCCAGCCCAGGCCGGATCCACGGAAGTCCGGGTGGACGCGTCCCCAGATGATTGCCCGTACATGAGGGGGCGTCGTGAAAGCCTCCTGATAGGCGGCCAATCGCCCCCGACCGTCGAAGACGAGAACCGTGTCGGCCGCCAGGTCGAAGCCCGGCTCGGTCCACTCACCTCTTGTCTGGTGGACCTCGTGGTAGCCGGGGGAACCGGGGGCGAGGAACTCGCGGTCGGAATCATTGAAGAGATCAACGGCCGCCTCGACATCCTCGAGCGTGGCCGGGCGTGACGTCAATCCGTCGGGAAGGTGGAGGCTCGCCATGCCGGGAAGGGTACCGGCAGGCGCCGTTGAATCCCCGGGATTATTCCAACCGCGGTCTCACCAGTTTTTCGTCGGTGTGTTGCCGACTGCCGGAACTCACCACCCGGTGTGATACCCAACCGCGAACGCAACCACAACGACCAACCCCACCACCATTTGAGTCCACCCGAGGGTCTTCGCCACAGCCGGCGGGCGGCGCATCGAGATCCAGTCCCAGGCCATCAGCAGCACCGCGGCGACGGTCGAAAGCAACGGTGCCCAGTCCATCGATCCGGCACCGGCCACAACCGCAACGGCTACAAATCCCGTGGCGGAAACGGGTGTAGTGCTGAAAGGCTGCTGTTTCGCCCGCCGTAGCTGAGCTCGGACGAGAAGCACAGAAGGGACAATTCGGGCGCCCAGCACCAGCCATGCTCCGACGGCGATCTCCCAACCTAGGCCCCCGGCCAGGATGATCATGGGTGCTGCAGCGCCGAGTGCGATCGGCCCCAGCAGTTCGGGCAGCAGTTCTCGGCCGCGATTGTCGAGATCGAGTCTCAGTTGTACGAGCACGATGGGCGCGGCGATCAGGAGAGGCCACCAGAACGGTCCCGAGGAGGTCAGCACTGCGAGACCAAGACCGACGACGGCGACGACTGCCAACCCAGCAACCGAGCCGGCAGCCATGTCGGTTCGCGCCAGCCTCCGATCGTGGCGCCAATCTGCCACCGCGATCCGTAGCGGTCGTCGGGTTAGGAAGGTCGCAAAGGTCGCAATGGCCAGCCCGAGGGCCGGGAGGCCGGGAGCAACCAGCGTTCCGAGCAGCACCGGTTCGAGTGTGAAACCCCAACCACCGTGTTCGGTTGGTACGACAACCGCTCGCAGCGTAGATTTAGCGATGTCGATGCCTTTCATACTTCGGGCGGGCAGAGTGTGACTCGGGACCCTAGAGGTTCATTGGCTAACCGACCACAATCATCGCGTAGTTACCGGAACAATTCTTTGAGGGGCCACTATGAGCAGATGGGTTTACGCGTTCGACGAAGTCGAACAGGCGGAAGAGCATGCCGGGGGCGACTGGGAGCGTGTTCGTGCACTCCTGGGAGGCAAAGGCGCCAACCTCGCCGAGATGACGCGTATCGACGTGCCGGTGCCGCCGGGTTTCACGATCACCACCGAGGCATGCAACGCCTACCTGGCAGCAGGTCAGGAATTCCCAGATGACATGTGGGCCCAGGTTGTCGACGCCCTGAAAGCAGTTGAAGAGAAGACGGGCAAGTCTTTTGGAGACCCCTCCAATCCTCTTCTCGTCTCGTGCCGCTCCGGCGCCAAGTTCTCTATGCCGGGCATGATGGACACCGTTCTGAATATCGGGCTGAACGACGAAGTCGCCGAGGAGATGGTCAAGCTGACTGGCGATGCTCGGTTCGTCTATGACTCCTATCGCCGTCTCGTCCAGATGTTCGGATCCGTGGTTCTGAACGTGGACGATGAGCCCTTCGAGGACGTGCTGGCCGACTATCGCGCCAAGCGCGGCGTTGAGATCGACTCTGAGTTGCCGGCCGAGGATTTCAAGGAGATCGTCGAGGAGTTCAAAGCGATCGTCCGCCGGTTTGCTCGCCTGGACTTCCCGACCGAACCGCTGCGGCAACTAGCGCTGGCCGCCGAGGCCGTCTTTCGGTCATGGAACGGGAAACGAGCGTTCGATTATCGAAACGCGGCCGGCATCGCCCACGATCTCGGAACGGGCGTGAACATCCAGACGATGGTGTTCGGCAACATGGGTGACGATTCGGCGACCGGTGTCGCGATGTCTCGCAACGCCACAACCGGGGAAGCGAACCTCGAGGGGGACTTCCTGGTCAACGCCCAGGGTGAAGACGTAGTTGCGGGAAGCAGGGTCACTGATTCGATCGATCACCTGCGCGACGTGATGCCGGTGCTCTACGACGAGTTCTCTGGTACTGCCCAGAAACTCGAGAAGCATTACCGCGAGATGCAGGACTTGGAGTTCACGATCGAACGCGGGAAGCTGTGGTTGCTTCAGACCCGCGATGGCAAGCGAACTGCCCAGGCCGCGGTTCGGATTGCCGTCGAACTGGTCGAGGAGGGCATGATCAGCAAGAAGGAAGCTGTGATGCGGGTCCATCCCGATCAGGTCGATTTCTTCCTGCATCCCCAGTTCGATTCGGCGTCCCGCCGGCAGGCGATCCAGGCCGATGAGTTGGTGGCAACCGGCTTGAACGTGTCACCGGGGGCCGCCGTTGGTGTCGTTGCTTTCGACGCCGATCTGGCCGAGCGGTGGGCCAAGGACGAGGGCAAGCATGTGATCATGGTGCGCCCGGAAACGAAGCCGGACGACGTGCACGGCATGCTCGCCGCCGACGGCATTCTGACCAGCCGGGGAGGTCGGACGAGCCATGCGGCGCTCGTTGCCAGGCAATTCGGGAAGCCGGCGGTGGTCGGGGTGGCCGAACTCGAGATCGACATGGCCAACCGCTTGATGCAGGTGGGAGGCAAGGAGATCAGCGAAGGTGAGTGGGTCTCGATCGACGGGACCACGGGCGAGGTCTTCGCCGGTCAACTCCAGACCAAGGTTCCCGACATCGAGGATCCATGGCTCACCAAGCTCCTGTCGTGGGCGGACGAGTTCCGCCGTCTTCAGGTCTGGACGAATGCTGATTATCCGCGGGATGCCGAGCGGGCCCGCTCGTACGGCGCCCAGGGCATCGGCCTGTGCCGCACAGAGCATATGTTCTTCGAACCCGGGCGCATGCCGTTTGTTCAGCAGATGATTACCGCCGAATCTGAAGGGCGACGACAAGAAGCACTCGACGTGTTGTTGCCGTTCCAGCGAGAAGACTTCGCAGGACTGTTCAGAGCGATGGACGGACTCCCGGTGATCATCCGACTGATCGACCCGCCGTTGCACGAGTTCCTACCGAGTTTTGAGGATCTCACGATGTCGATAATGGATCACAAGATCCGTTTGGCTCATGCCACCTCGCTGCGTGAGCTGAATGAGATCCTCCGCGAGGTCGAAGCAGAGGAGCGCATGCTCGAGCGCGTCGAGGCATTGCGGGAGATGAACCCGATGCTCGGTACCCGGGGTGTGCGACTGGGCATCATGATTCCTGAACTAACCAAGATGCAGGTGCGGGCAATCTTCGAGGCAGCCTGTCAGGTGGCGCGAGAGGGTGTGGTCACTCATCCCGAGATAATGATTCCGCTCACCAGCCATGTGAATGAGCTGAAATGGCAGCGCGAGGTTCTGGAGGTGGAAGCCAAATTGGTGATGGAGGAGCGAGGCACCGAAGTCGACTACAAGTTCGGCACGATGATCGAGATTCCACGGGCGGCGATCACCGCGGACCAGGTGGCCGAGTATGCCGAGTTCTTCTCGTTCGGGACGAACGACCTCACTCAGACAACGTTCGGGATCAGCCGTGATGACGCGGAGACCGGTTTCCTCATCTCCTATCTGGAGCAGGGAATCCTGGAGGTCAACCCGTTTGCGTCTCTCGACGAGGACGGCGTCGGGAAGTTGATGCAGTGGGCCGTCGAGCAGGGACGTGCGACGCGGCCCGGCCTCGAGGTCGGGATCTGCGGAGAGCACGGAGGAGATCCGAGTTCGATAGACCTCTGCCATCGCCTCGGTCTCGACTACGTGAGTTGCTCACCTTTCCGGGTCCCGATTGCGCGCCTGGCGGCAGCACAAGCTGCCATTACCCACAGCTGAAACAGAACCTCTACCCGTTTTTACGCCGTGGGATCCCCGCGCGAAAACGAGTGTTGGTCTAGCCGAGCGCCTCGACGGCGTCCCGGATCTCGCAGCCCATTAGGTGATCGTTGACCAGGCCCATCGCCTGCATGAAGGCGTAGACCGTCGTCGGCCCGACGAACGACCAGCCGCGTTTCTTGAGGTCCTTGCTGAGGGCGGTTGACACGTCGGTCTTCGAGGGCAAGTCCTCCATCGAAACGGGAACCGGACGGGGTGGCTCGGCGTGCTGCCACACATAGTCCGAGAGCGATCCAAACTCTTCGGCCAAATCGAGGGCCAGCGCAGCGTTGTTGATCGTCGACTCGATCTTTCCCCGATGGCGAACGATGCCGGCGTCGCCCAGCAGTCGTTCAACATCGTCGGTTCCGAAAGAGGCGACGGTTGGCATGTCGAACCCGGCGAATGCCGCCCGGAAGTTCTCTCGCTTGCGAAGGATGGTGATCCAGGCCAAGCCGGCTTGGAACCCTTCGAGGCAGAGTTTCTCAAAGAGACGGGTGTCATCCCGTACGGGAAAGCCCCATTCGACATCATGGTACGAGCGATACAGCGGATCTGATCCGGCCCACCAACAGCGTGCCGTCCCGTCGTCGCCGATGAGAATTCCGGTTTCCGTCATGCGCCGATCGTAGCTTGGCTACCGCCGTCGCATCCGGTCCATTAGCCACAGCGCGGCGGCCGCTACCCAGATCCAACTGAGATCTCCCGGCCCGTGAGTTCCGCTGGCATCGGCCCGGTACTGAAGTTCGATGAGCCGATAGTCGGCGGTCTTCTCATCCAACTCTTGATCGGAGAGGCGACGTGGATTCACGCCGGCCAGTGGTGCGGCGAATCCGCTGGCGATGAGTACGTCACGAAGGATCGCCATTCGGAGTGGGTGGTCTGAGACGTCGATGGCTTCGGCCAGCCAACGGCCATCGGGCAGCCAGACTTCGACTGCCGGATTAGTGAGAGCGTTCAGATACCAATCGGTACGGGCGCCGAATCCGGCCAACACAAACACGCTCGACGGGGGAGAAGGGGCGTAGTTGAGAGGGGTCAGCCTTCGATAACCCGACTTCCTGCCGGTGTGGGCGAGCACCAGAATGCGACCGCCAACCGAGGGCCAGATGTTCATCGGCTTCCCCAATCCCAATCGCCACATCGGAATCATCAGCCAGCGGTTCAACCGCTTGAACCACTTTCTCAGCATTGAGGCGGTCGCGTCGTCGATCGGTGAACTCCTTCCACCCTCAGATTGGCACGGTCGAGTGGATCAGCGCTAGGGCCGAACTGTTCTAGCTCCGGTTATGGGCGGTGTAAACCCCAAACCGGCGTACGGAAGCCTGATTAACTCCGGCGAAACAAGCCGCCGATCGCTAGGAGAATTCCCGGGTCGTGTCGTAACGTGTCGGCCATGACCTCTGAAGCCGCTGTGAATCCGCGCCGCTCGGCTGTCGCCGGAGTGGTGGCCGTCGCCGTCTCGTTCGGCGTTGCCGAACTTCTCGTCGGCTTGCTGTCGACCGGGATGTCGGTTGTTGTTGCCGTTGGCAACCTCATCATCGATATCTCTCCCGAGAGCGTCGTCCGGTTCGGCATCAGGATCTTTGGCTTCTACGACAAGCCGGTGCTGATCGCCGGCATCGTCGTATTCGGACTCGTGGCCGGAGGAGCGCTGGGCCGTGTCGCTGTGCGCCGGTTCGGAATCGCGGTTGCAGGCTTCTTGCTCGGCGGAGCGATCGGAACGATTGCCGTCCTGCAAGATCCGCTCACTCCCGTCCCGGCCGGACTCGTCGCCGTGTGGGGAGCCGTACTGATTGGCATCGTCGCCCTTCGCTTCTTGGTTCGTCGAGTCGATACTGTTGAGCAGGACGACGGCCGTCGACGCTTCTTGATCGCGCTGGCCGGAGCTACAGCGTTCGCAGCCCTTGCTGCGACTACGGGCCGAGTCCTCATTGGCCGAATGCGCGACGTTGTTGCCGGCCGGGATGACGTGGTTCTACCCCGTCCGTTCAGCACGCAGCCCGGCCCGGTGGAGGGGGATGCACTGGTGGCCGACGGGATCTCCGAACTGGTGACTCCGAATGAAGACTTCTATCGGATCGATACTGCGATTTCCGTGCCAAGAGTTGATCTCGATACCTGGACCCTCAAGATTCACGGCCTGATTGAGCGTCCGATCGACCTGACCTTTGACGATCTTCTGGATCTTCCGATGGTCGAGCGGTTCGTCACTCTGTCGTGCGTCTCGAATCGCGTTGGTGGGAGTCTGGTGGGCCACGCCCGCTGGCAGGGCGTGCCACTTCGCGACCTTCTCGATCGAGTTGGTGTTGACCCGAAGGCGACCCAGATCGTTGGCAGGTCGGTCGATGGTTTCACGGTCGGTTTCCCTGCCGAGGCAGCTTTTGACGGTCGGGAAGCGTTGGTAGCGGTCGCCATGAACGGGGAGCCTCTTCCCTTCGATCATGGTTTTCCGGCGCGGTTGGTCGTGGCCGGGCTCTATGGGTATGTGTCTGCCACGAAGTGGCTGTCGGAAATCGAGCTCACCACCTGGGACGCGTTCGACGCCTATTGGATTCCGCGCGGCTGGTCGAAGGAAGCACCGATCAAGACCCAGTCTCGGATCGACGTGCCACGCCAGAGTGAACGATTGGATGCGGGAACCGTGCCGATCGCAGGCGTGGCCTGGGCACCGAATCGCGGCATCGAGAGGGTCGAAGTGCAGGTGGACGAGGGCCCGTGGGTCGAAGCCGAACTGTCGGTCGAACTCTCGAAGGACTCGTGGCGGCAGTGGGCTATCGACTGGGAGGCGACCACGGGCGCCCACGCGATCAAGGTTCGAGCGACCGATGCCAACGGAGAAACGCAGACCTCAGAAGTCGCCGCTCCGGCACCGAACGGCGCGACCGGCTATCACACTCGCAACGTCGTCGTCACTTGAGATTGTCGCGTTCGCGACGGCTGAGACCTGCAACCACCAGGCTATGTGAGTGATCGATCCACTCTTCGAGCTCCGGCGTCGGGATCGTGTCGTTCACCTCGATCGTGTTCCAATGACGTTTGTTCAGGTGATAGCCGGCCGAGACCGCATCCGGATACTGCGCTCGTAGCTCCAGCGCCAGGTCCGGGTCACATTTCAGACTGATCCGCAGAGGCTCGACGTCGTCGGCGATCAGGGCGAACATCTTTCCACCGACTTTGTAGACCAGCGCTCCCGGGCCGAATGGATAGCCGGAGGTGACGCCGGCAAATGAATCGAGAAGTAGGAAGAGGTCTGTTGATTGCATCATGGTTTTTGAGGGGGCGAACTAATTCGGGCCGGATCGCCGGCCGCTTCACTCGGCTGGATTCTCAACCTGGAGTTAGGCTTCTCGCCGTTCCCTGGAGCGGTTGTACAGGACGGCGAGGCCGTATCCAAACCCTCCCAGGACCGCAACAAGCAGCAACACGAAGGCAATCAACTCCACCATTGCGACCTCCCGGTCTGCACTTCTGAACCTACTCGTCGGGTTGTCGGCGTGTCGGTTTGAGCCGGGCTCGAATCCGCACAACGGCGCGAAACACGCTGACGCCGACCGCCCAGAGCATGAATAGGCCAAAGATGATGAGAAACTCTTGAGCGCTCAGGCGGCCGCCGATGAGCGACCCGGCCAGGACGGCGATGATCAGTCCGATGATGATGGTGAATAGTCCGCGACCCATGTGCAGGAACCCCTGATGGCTGCTTGCATCCTACGCAGGAGGTGGCGATGGCCAGGTTTGAGTTGTTGTTTGCTGGATATGTGTCGCCCGGCGTGGCGTCGTCGGTTAGTTACGTTGAAGACGGCGACATCCGGATTGTCATTGATCCGGGGATGGTTCCCGATCGCTCCGTGATTCTTGATCCGTTGCGGAAGTTCGGCGTAGAACCCGACTCGATCTCCGACGTTGTCTTCTCTCATCACCATCCGGATCACACTTTGAATGCGGCGTTGTTTCTGAATGCGCAGTTCCACGATCACTGGGCTATCTATCGGGATGACAGCTGGATCGATCGACCGGCGGAAGGCTTTCAGGTGTCTCCCGGCGTCCGCCTGATCGAGACCCCCGGCCACACCCTGCAAGACATCTCGACTCTGATCACCACCGAAGATGGAGTCGTTGCCTGCACTCACCTGTGGTGGAACGGTGACATCGAGGGTGATCCACGTGCCACGAATCCCGAGTTGCTCGAGCCAAATCGGTCAAGAGTGCGGGCGCTGGCAAACCTGATTGTGCCGGGCCACGGGGCCCCGTTCGAGGTCTGACAGCTTTCTCAGCAATGCAACGGCGCGTGGGGAACAACAGTATTGCTGAGAAACTCTGAATGGCTAGGTGACGGGGAGGCCTTCGAGCTTCCAGGCTCGGAAACCGCCGACGAGGTCGCCCACCTCGGAGCGGCCCAACTCACGAAGTCTTGCTGCGGCCAAGCTCGACGAGAAACCGTCGTTGCACACGAGAATCAGCGGTCCATCGAAATCGACGAGTTCGTTGAGCCGGAACGGCGACTCAGAGTCCACACGCCACTCGAGAACCGACAGAGGTATCGCGATCGCATCTGGAATGGAACCTTCGCTCCCGATGTCGCCGGAATCGCGGGCGTCGATGATCAGCGCACCGTCTTGCTGCGCTTGGAGGGCGTCGACGGGTAGCCACCGGCGGATCTTGCTGCGGGCATTGGTCAGCAGATTCTCGGTCGTGCGTGTTCCAGCCCACCTTGGATCCATGAACTGCTGGATCTCGACCAGATGATCATCCGGATCGCGCAGGAACACGTGGTAGATGCCGAATCGTTCGTTCAGTGCGGGGGCTGAGTCGAACTCGACTCCGTTCGCCGACAACTCGTCGTACCAGCGATCCACCTGATCGGTCACCAGCGTCACAATCACGCCCTCGGCACGGACGTCCTCACGGTGCGTGCAAATGCCGAGAAAGGCAGACGATGTGACCCGATAGATCCGGCAAGAGCCCTGGTCCAGCACCAGGTCGAGTCCGAGAACGGTGCCGTAGAAATGAGCGCTCGCCTCGAGGTCGGAAACGGTCAGGAAAGTGATCTGACTGTCGATCGGGCGTTCGAACATCTCGCCATACAAGCAGCAGACCCGAACAAAGAGAGCTAGCCGTCCGGAGGTATCACCGTGACTGTGACCGTGCCGGTGAGTGATGCCTTTACGCCACCTTCTGAATATGTAGCTGCATCGAGAGGTCGTAGTTACCGGGCTCCGAAGCGGCGATGCTAAGGGCCACGAAGTCCGTCTCGTTTCCTTCGAGCGTCGAGTTGTGAGAGCGACTCGTGGAGGTGCCATCTGCTGGATATGAAATGCCAAGTCTTGATCAACCGGCGATACGTTCGAGGGCGGCAATCACTCTGTCGACTTCCTCCGGGAGGTTGTAGTGGACGAAACCGATACGGACCAAGCCGCCGGTATCTGCTACACCAAGGGCCGCGATCGGCTCGACTGCGTAGTAGTCGCCACTCCACACGAAGATGCCCTCTGCTCCCAGTTCAGACGCGACCCGGTCCGGCGCCAGGCCGTCGACCGAGATGCCGAAGGTCGGCGTCCGCTCGAGCGGGTCACCCTTGGTGATTCCGAAGACACGGACCTTCGGGATTCGGGACACTCCGTCGAGGAACCGTTTCGAGAGCATCTGTTCGTATTGTCGTGTGGCGGCCATCGCAGCGAGTACGTCTGCCCGGCGAGAACCGGTTGAGCGGGGGCTCTCGGCGAGCGAGGCGCCGATCGAGCCGAGGTAATCGACGGCAGCGACGACTCCCGCCAGGGACTCGAAGCTTTGTGTGCCCGTCTCCCACTTTCCCGGTGCCTCGGATGGGGCGGGCCGAAGTCGGTAGGCATCGAAACGTTCGAGAAGCTCGTGTTTGCCGTAGAGGGCACCCGTATGGGGTCCGAAGAATTTGTAGGCGGAGGCGACCAGGAAATCGCAATCGAAGGCGCGGACATCGACGGGTCCGTGCGGCGTGTAGTGAACTGCGTCGACAAAGGCTAGGGCGTCGGTCGAATGGATGATCTCGACCGCCCGGGCAACATCGACCAGGCTTCCGACCGCATTCGAGGCGGCCGGGATAGCCACCAATCGTGTGTTGGGTCCGACCGTTTCCTCGAGAGAGTCCAGGTCGAGGGTGGCCGTTTCGGTGTCGATGTCGACGAACCGGACCGTTGCCCCGGCATCGCGAGCGGCCAGCATCCAGGGAGTGACGTTGGCGTCGTGATCCAGTCGCGTCACCACCACTTCGTCACCCTCCGACCAGGTCCGGCCGATGGCTCTGCTCAGCGCGAACGTCATGCTCGTCATGTTTTGGCCAAAGGCGATCTCATCCGGCGAGGAACCGAACAGATCAGCAACGGCTGCTCGAGCAGCTTCATGGACTTCATCCGAGTCGGCGCTCGCCGAGAAGTAACCACCGTGGTTGCTGGCGCCCCTGGTCAGCACACCGCTCATCGCCTCGATGACCGTGCGGGGAACCTGCGTTCCGCCGGGCCCGTCGGCCCACACCACGGGTCGGCCTCCCTGCTGCCGATCGAGGGCAGGGAACATGGAGCGGATCGCAAAGGGGTCGAGTCGCACGATTAGGCCTCTCGGGTCGGTGCGGGATACGTTACTGCTCGTGGACGCGGGTATCAGCTACCGGCCTCTGCTGTATCGAGCGCTACTTCTTGGCTGTTCAGGATCATCGGCGATTCCTCAAGGAACCCGGTCAAGATGATGACCAAAGCGGTCAGAGCGATGAACACGACCATCGAGCCGGTCATCGAGCCGGTGGCGTCGGCCTTGAAGGCGTCCATGGCGAGGATGAAGAGGACGCCCGAAACCTGCCCGGCCATCACGATGATGCCTTGCGACGTGGACTCAGGCGCCGGATAGCTGATCTCCGCGCTGTACTGAAACCCCA
>JAUVQS010000123.1 GCA_030598025.1 Acidimicrobiia bacterium
TCCCGTGACCAGTTGGTCCGCTTTTTCGAGATCGACGCCCGCCTCGCGGTAGGTGGCCACTAGCGCCTCTCCAGCGTGAACTTGTCGTTCCGGTCATCGACCGGCGTCGGGTAGTCGCCGCTGAGGCAGGCGTTGCAGAATCCCAACTCGGAGCCGCCGGCTGAGTCGTGCAATCCATCCAGCGATAGGTAGGCGAGGGAATCGGCGTCGAGGAACTCTCGTATCTCGTCAACGGATAGCTGCGCGGCCAGCAGCCGAGAGCTGTCGGAGGTATCCATTCCGTAGTAGCACGGCCACCTATACGGCGGGGACGAGATGCGGAGATGAACTTCGAGAGCGCCCGCTTCGCGGACCATGCGAACGAGCTGTCGAGTTGTCGTGCCTCGCACGATCGAGTCGTCCACCAGTACGATCCGCTTTCCTTCCAGGTTTCCTGGAATCGGATTCAGCTTGAGTCGAATGCCTCGATCTCGCAACATCTGAGTCGGCTCAATGAACGTACGTCCGATGTAACGGTTCTTCACCAGACCATCAGCGTACGGGAGGCCGCTCTCAACTGAGAAGCCCTGCGCGGCCGGAATCCCCGATTCAGGAACCGGGACAACGACGTCCGCTTCAACCGGGGCTTCGATCGCAAGTCTCCTGCCCATCTGCTGGCGTACTCCATGAACGTTCTGCCCGTACAGGTTGCTATCCGGCCTGGCGAAGTAGACGAATTCGAAGATACAGAGGCGCGGATCGGTCCCATCAAACGGCAGCAGACTGCGCACGCCACCGGCGTCAATGACCACCATTTCGCCTGCCTCGATGTCTCGCTCGAATTTGGCACCAACGAGATCCAGAGCGGCCGTTTCGGAGGCGAGTACCCAACCCCCCTCGGGAAGTGACCCCAGGCAGAGTGGCCGATATCCATGCGGGTCGCGAACACCGACGAGATGGCCCTGGTCCATGATCACGAGAGAGAAAGCACCCTCGAGTTGGGGAAGAAGGCTCATCAGGGCTCGTTCGAGCTGGCGACCGTCGGACCTGCCGTCCTGTATGGCTTCGGCGATTCCGTTGAGCATCACCATCGAATCGGTAGCGCTCGTGTCGTCTCCAAGTTGTGCGGCGAGATCAACCGTGTTGGTCAGATTGCCGTTGTGGCCCAGCGCGATTCCCGTCTGATCGACCTGACGGAACGCCGGCTGAGCGTTCTCCCAAACGGTGGATCCGCTGGTCGAATAGCGGGTATGGCCGATTCCAAGATGCCCGGGAAGCGCGGCGAGGGTGGTTTCATCGAACACCTGAGATACGAGTCCCATGTCCTTGAACACCGTGGTGGTCTGCCCGTCTGAGGCGGCGATGCCGGCGCTCTCCTGTCCCCGGTGCTGAAGGGCGAAGAGGCCAAACGAGATGATGTGAGCGGCGTCCATCCCCGGCGCATAGACGCCGAATACGCCACATTCCTCACCGGGGGTGCTCTCGAAGGTCCCATCCACGACACCGGCGAGTGTAGGGCCAGATGTAGTTATGGGGATCAGTGCTCCATCAGATTCCGAATAGCACCGCGCCAGGCACTAGTGGCTGATTCGGTGGAGATCGCCGCGGTCACCCGATCGTCTCGAACGAACTCAATCATCGATCCCCCCAGAAACCCGATGTGCGTCGCGGTGACCCCGGCCTCATCGGCAGCGGCAACAATCGAATCCTCAGCCTCTGGTGCCGCAACCGCCACAAACCGGTGGGGGTCCTCAGAGAAGAGGTGGCGCCAATCCGAGTAATCGATCCGTGCACCGATCTTTGAACGAATGCAAATCTCGGCGATGGTCGCCGCCAGGCCGCCGTCTGAGACATCATGCATCGAGGGGATTCGGCCTTCGGCTGCCAACCGGGTGGCGAGGGCGATGATCGCCCGGGCGGTCCCCGGATCACCTTCGGTAGGACGGCCTCCCAGGTGCTTTTCCACAATCTTCTCGAACGCACTGCCGGCCAGGTTGGTCGGATTGTCTGCGCCGAGAAGCCAGACGTCCATACCCGGCTCTCCTCTATCGAGGCGCGGCGGCTGTTCCGGCATCGGGTCGGCCAGGCCCAGCATGCCGACGATAGGGGTCGGGTAGATGTCGACACCGTTCGTTTCGTTGTAGAACGAAACGTTGCCCCCGATGACGGGGATACCGAGCGCTTCGCAAGCCTGTGACATCCCTTCGACGGTTTCGGTGAACTGCCACATCACGTCGGTCTTCTCGGGGTTGCCGAAGTTGAGGTTGTCGACCACGGCTAATGGAGAGGCGCCGACCATTGCCACATTGAGCGCAGACTCATAGACGAGCCGGGCGGCTCCACCCCTTGGATCGAGATAACACAAACGCCCGTTTCCATCGGTGGACACTGCCAGGCCTTTTGACGTTCCCTTGATGCGCAGCAGGTTGCCGTCGTCGCCCGGTCCAACCACCGTGTTCAAGAACAGCATGTGGTCGTATTGCTCGTACACCCAGGACGGATCCCCGATAGATGGGTCCTCGAGGATGGCCAGCAGGCTCTCCGCCACATCGCGAGCTTCGGAGTAGTCGATCGTGTCTGCCCAGAGATCCGTTTGCCGCGCTGGTTCGGAGAACGGCCGATCGTAGGTAGGAGCATCCTCAGATAGCGACGAAGCCGGCACTTCCGCGACCAGGTTGCCATCCTTGAAGACTCGCAGCATTCCGCCCGGCTTCACTTCGCCTACCACCGAGGCGTTGATCTCCCACTTCTCGGCGACGGCCAGCACGTCGTTGAGTTGGTCCGGATGGACGAATGCCATCATCCGTTCCTGCGATTCGGACATGAGCAGTTCCCCCGGCGTCATGTCGCTCTCGCGAACATGGACCAGGTCGAGGTCGACTTCCATTCCCGCTCCTGCCCTGGCGGCCGGCTCCGAGGTCGAACACGAAAGACCGGCTGCTCCCAGATCCTGAATGCCGACCACGAGGTTCTTGTCGTACAGTTCGAGACACGCCTCGATCAACTTCTTCTCCTGGAACGGATCGCCCACCTGCACGGACGGCCGTTTGGCACCGCTGTCCTCTTCAAACGAAGCCGAGGCCAAGACTGAGGCTCCACCGATGCCGTCCCGCCCTGTTGAGGCGCCGAGCAGCACGGAGATCGTCCCTGGGTCGCCGGCAGTTCCGAGTACCAACTGCTCTCGACGGAGGATGCCCAGACACATCACGTTGACCAATGGATTGCCCTGGTAGCACTCCTCGAAGTCGAGCTCGCCTCCCACGGTCGGAACACCAACGGCGTTGCCGTATCCGGCGATGCCCGCCACCACGCCCGAGAAGAGGAAGCGATTCTGGGGATCGTCGAGGTGACCGAATCGGATCTGATCCCACAGGGCAATGGGCCGGGCACCCATCGTGAAGACATCTCGCAGGATTCCACCCACACCGGTAGCGGCGCCCTGGTACGGCTCGACGAAGGCCGGGTGGTTGTGGCTTTCGATTCGGAGGGCGGCGAGCCAGCCGTCTCCGAGGTCGACAACTCCGGCGTTCTCCCCGGGTCCGACGACTACCCAGGGTGCCTCGGTAGGGAAGCGGCCGAGGTGAGGTCTCGATGATTTGTATGAGCAGTGTTCCGACCACATCACCGAGTACATGGCGAGTTCGGCGATCCTCGGCTCCCTGCCGAGCAGTCCGACGACGCTGGCGAACTCGTCATCGGTCATGCCGAGTTCCTGGTGAAGGGAGCGCGTTTCAGACACCGACAGTCTTCCCGTCGGCAAACTCGGAGACCGCAGTGGTGAAGGACTCGAGCAGCACCAGTCCATCGGTCGAGCCCAGTATCGCTTCGATCGCTCGTTCGGGGTGTGGCATCAGACCGGCAATGTTGCCTGCTTCGTTGGTGATTCCGGCGATGTTGTAGGTTGATCCATTCGGATTCGCCGCCGGAGACACGAGTCCATCGCGGTCCGAATAAGTGAGGGTGACGTCGCTGCCGCGCTTGGGATCTGCGGTGTACTGGCCCTCATATGAGTTGAGAGGGACCTCGAGGACATCACCGATGCTCGCCGATCGCGTGAGAATCGAGTCGGTCGACTCGACTCGCAGGTGGACGGGCCGGCAAATGAATCGAAGGTCCCGATTGGCGAGCAGCACCCCCGGCAGGAGCCCGGCCTCGGTGAGGATCTGGAACCCGTTGCAGATTCCCAATACCGGAGCACCAGCTCCGGCCATCTCCTGCACCGGCGTCATCACGGGGGAGAACCGGGCGATTGCACCGGTGCGGAGGTAGTCGCCGTGGGCGAATCCGCCGGGAAGCACCACACCGTCGAAACCGGAGAGGTCGGTATCCCGATGCCAGACGAGTTCGGCATCACACCCGACAATGTTGAGGGCATGCACTACGTCGTGTTCACAGTTGCTCCCCGGGAACACGACGACGGCAACGTTCATACCAGGTTCCCGTCCTCCTCGAGGACGATCTCGTAGTCCTCCATTACCGGATTGGCGAGGAGTTTCTCGCACAAGGCTTCGACATCGGATCGAGCCTGGTCTGGATCTGTCGTGTTGATATGAAACGTGATGACCTTGTCGATGCGGACGGACTCCACGGCGGAGTAGCCAAGATCGTGGACGCCCCGTAAGACGGCGGCGCCCTGGGGGTCTGCGATGTCGGATCGCCGCGTCACAAAGACGGTCGCCTTCATTTCCCGA
>JAUVQS010000126.1 GCA_030598025.1 Acidimicrobiia bacterium
ATCCGGTGGTGAATGACCCCGACTTCGTGATCTGGAACTCCTGGGGAGCGAGGGCCTGGCCAACAGTTTTCGTCGTCGATCCGGTCGGTGGAGTGGTGGGACTCCACGCCGGCGAGGGTGTCTACGACGTAGTGCAGCCGGTCATTGCCGGACTGATTGAAGAGTTCGAAGCAGTTCTGGATAGAGCGCCACTCGCCCTGGAGTTAGAGGCAGATGGCGCTCCGAGAACGGTGCTCTCCTATCCGGGCAAGGTTCTCGCTGATGAAGACAACGACCGTCTCTTCATCTCAGATACGAATCACCACCGCGTTCTGGAGGCACGGATTTCCGATGGGCAGGTCATGGCAGCATACGGTTCGGGCCGGGCGGGTTTCGTCGATGGGCCGGCGAGCGGCGCCGAATTCCACGCTCCGCAGGGCCTGGCACTCGGGCCCGGCGGAGACTCGTTGCTGGTCGCAGACACCGATAATCACGCGATTCGCTCGATAGATCTGGCCACCGGCGAGGTGACGACCGTCGCCGGCACGGGGCGACAGGCCGGCTATCCGCCTCGAGGGGGTTCGGCGGCCACCACCGACTTGAGTTCCCCCTGGGATCTCGCCGCAGCATCCGATGGGGCTCTCTATGTGGCGATGGCAGGAACCCACCAGATTTGGCGGCTTGACCAGGTGTCGGGTGTCATCGAGCCCTATGTCGGAAGCGCTGGTGAGGGAACGTCGAATTCGACTCTGGCATTGTCGGAGTTGGCGCAACCGAGCGGTTTGGCCATCGGCGATCTGGGCCGGATCTTCTTCGCCGACTCCGAGAGCAGTTCGATTCGGGTGGCCGATCCGTCCACCGACTCCGTCGCTCTCGTGGCTGGTGGTCGGCAGACTTTGTTCGAGTTCGGCGACGTCGACGGGGTCGGCGATGTGGCGAGGTTCCAGCATCCCTTAGGAGTGGCATTTGCCGACGGCTACCTGTGGGTCGCCGATACCTACAACTCAAAGATCAAACGGATCGATCCCGGGTCGGGTTCGGCAGTGACCCTGGCGGGCTCCGGGCCGGGTTGGTCCGATGGACCTGAGCCTCGTTTCTACGAACCGGGAGGCATTTCGGCAGGTGCTGGAGTTCTTTACGTCGCCGACACCAACAACCATTCGATCCGGATGGTCGACACCTCAACCGGCGAGACATCGACATTGGTGTTGAAGGGGGCAGAGGAATTCCTGCCGGAAGCCGGTGAGGATCTGTTCGCCGGGACGATTGTCGAACTGACCCAGATGACGGTCGGTGTCGGAGCCGTCGATGTCGTTTTGCGGATCGACATCCCGGATGGATTCAAGGTAAACCCGGATGCCCCATCCAGATTCGACTTCATGATCGACGGCACGGCAGCCTCGGTGGAGAGTCCGGGCGTGGTGGTCGATCCCTCGTTCCCGATGACGATCCTGGGCGGCGTCGCGCAGGACACGACTGTGCTCATCGGTGATGTGGCCGTTGTCTATTGCGAGGCGGAACAGGAATCGATCTGCCTGATCGAACAGATCAGGTTCGTTGTGCCGATGCAGCCGGTCACCGATGGACCGGCAATGATCGAACTCGATCACACAATCGAACTGCCGGAGCTTTGATCACGCAGAAAGAAGTTGGGGCACGATCTCGGCCGCCGACCCGATGATCGTGATGTCACTTATCGTTCTGATCGGCTCGGCGTTGACCACGATCACCGCCGCACTGCCGCGGCGCGCCTGATCGATGAGCCCGGCGGCGGGAAACACCACACCGCTGGTTCCGATGACGATCAACAGATCCGCCGCTTCGACGGCCTCGACCGAGCTGTTCCAAACCTCTTCCGGCAGAGGCTCCCCAAACCAGACCACAGCTGGGCGAAGCTGCGCCCCGCACTGTGGGCAAGGTCGAAGTCCGGGAGGATCGGAGATGTCGATGCTCTCGGAATATCCGCACGAACGGTGACAGCGGTCCGAATCGATCCGGCCGTGCAGGTGGAGAACCTGCTCAGCGCCGGCTCTTTCGAGAAGGTGATCGACGTTCTGGGTGACGTGCAACAGGCCGGTTCGATCTGCCATGGCCTGGTGGGCCGCGTTCGGAGTCGATGAGGCAAGCGTTCGCCGACGGTCGTTGTACCACTCGATGATGAGTTCGGGGTTCCTGGCGAACCCTTCAGGGCTGGCTAGTTCGGCCGGGTCGTATCTTGCCCAGTGCCCGGTCAATGCATCGCGAAACGTCGGTATGCCCGACTCGGCGCTCAGGCCGGCCCCGCTGAACGTTGCTATCCGCCGGGCGCTGGATATCAGCTCCCGCGCACTCGTGATTGCACCCATATCGAAGGAGGCTACTTCGGTCCTCCGGTCGGATGTTGACAGTACCTTTGGCCCTGTCGTGCCGTCGGAGTTTGTGGTTGGCTGACAGAGCAGAATTGAAAGGCTCATATGCAGCGTGATGTGTTCCATTTCAAGACGGTGGCAGTTCCCTATGAGGTGGCTCGGCGGTTCATGCGCGACGATCCCGCTCGATTGTTCTCCCCGGCGCTCGAAGGAGGGTCGTTGGAGGATGATGAGATTGCGGGCATGTTGGAGGTCGACCTCGATGGGATCATCCTCGGCGCGGATGTCACGCTGGAGATCGGTGACTTCGAAGAGATCGTGGAGCCTCTTCCGTTATCAAGACGCAAGATCGGCTGGCACGCCGCTGAACACGCCGGAATGTTCCCAATCCTGGGAGGGGAACTCGAGGTCTTCCCGGTCGGGGAGGGCAGGACCCAGGTCACCTTCACCTGCCACTATCGACCCCCTCTGAAGGCCATCGGAGCGATCGCCGATACCGTGTACCTCCATCGCGTCGCAGACGAGTGCCTGGACAAGTTCTTCAACCGCCTGGTCGAGAGCCTCGAGCAACTAGGCGCCCAATCTCGCAGCTGAGTATTCCGCGCAGTGCTATGTATCACCAGCGGTACATAGCACTGCGCGGAAACGGTCCTGGGCTCAGCCGAACTTCGTCTTGGGGCGATCCTGCTTCACGCCGTCGACGAAGACGTCGACTTTTTCGTCGTAGAACGCCACGAGTCCGGCGATTGAGGATGATTCGTGCACCGGGTGGCGGTAGCTCCAAACGTGATCCG
Source organism: Acidimicrobiia bacterium (assembly GCA_030598025.1). Classification (GTDB taxonomy): domain Bacteria; phylum Actinomycetota; class Acidimicrobiia; order Spongiisociales; family JAHEDJ01; genus JAHEDJ01. Next base: position 3,122 of record JAUVQS010000126.1, read on the forward strand.
TGTAGACCTTCCCGTTGACCTCCACCGACCAGTAGCCGGCGTCGCCCTTGTAGGGGCATTGAGTGACTGTGTCGGTTGGAGTCATGAGGTCGAGACGAACGTCGATCTTCGGGAGGTAGTAGCGGGTCGGGAGCCCGGTCTCGAACAGGAGCGTGGCCCGGGTCGAGTTGGCTACCTCGACTCCGTCGATCTCGACTCGAATATGGCGGGAGGAGGGAAGGATGTCGACCCTTGTGTAGGGGTCCCTGGCATGGATGTGGACTTCGACGTCCTCTTCGAACCAGTGGTCCATGCTGGACCAGTTGAAAGCGACGTAGTCGCGGAGTTCCTCAACCGGCGAGTCTGTGTGGGAGTAGGCGGCCGATTCGGCGAGACCTGTTCCACCCTTGACGTCGTAGAGCACCGCGTCGCCTCGACTCGGCGACCGCTTGGTTGTGCCGGTTGCCGAGAGAAGCTCCATGCGGACGTCGTCGCGGTGGAAGTAGTAGGTCGGGAAGTATGGAATCTCCCAGACCAAACGGGGCCGGATGGTGTCGGCGATGACTTCACCATCGAACACCGTTCTGATGCGTTTTGCGCCGTCCTCAATCCGGAGTTTTCCGCGAGCCATGTTTGGTCCTTTGTCGTGTGGAAGGGTCAACTCCAGGGTGTGGCCAGACATTCCTCAGTTTTCTCGGCAATGCTGTGGTCCCTGACGCGCCATTGCATTGCCGAGAAGAAACGCGGAATTTTCTCAGCACTACCGAGGCGCGTGGGGATCAACAGTATTGCTGAGAATCTTTCCAGGCCAGGAAGTCTTCGACGGGCCAGGTGTTGATCACCCGATCGGGGGTTAGCCAGGCACGCTGAGCGTTGGCGACGCCCCATTCCATACGGCGCATCTCGGATGGATGGTGCGAATCGGTCGAGATCACGAAGTGAACCCCGAACTCGATCCCAA
>JAUVQS010000129.1 GCA_030598025.1 Acidimicrobiia bacterium
AATCAATGACCTCGGCCCGGGAGATCTTGCCGAGGGCATTGCGCGGCAACTCCTCTACGAACTGCCAGCGGCGCGGCACCTTGAAGCCGGCGAGATGGTCTCGCACATGCGCTTCGAGGTCCCGATCGATCAAGTCGCCGGTCCCGACCACGGCCGAGGCCACAACCTCGCCCCACTCAGCATCGGGCAGCCCAACTACAACTACATCCTCCACCTCGGGATGGGTGAGCAGTATCTCTTCGACCTCAATCGGATGGATGTTCTCGCCACCACTGATGATGATGTCATCGCTCCTGCCGAGGACCGTCAGCCGGCCATCGTCATCAAGCCGCCCGAAATCGCCGGTGCGGAGCCACTCGGACGGCAGATGAGTCGGCTCGGCGACATATCCGGCGGAAACCATCGGTCCGTGAACCTCGATGTGCCCCAATTCATTCGTGCGCAGCTTGGTGTGAGCGGCCGACGTGATCCGCAGATCGACCGTGTCGAGAGGAGGCAGATTCAAAGTTGGCTCGAGACCTTCGTCGAGCGGCAGGGTGGCCACCTGCGAGGCGGTCTCGGTCAACCCGTAGGTTGGCAAAACCGGCAGATGGGCACGAGCAGATCGATCAATGAGTTCCTGAGTGGTGGGACCGCCTCCCAGCAGAACGGCGCGAACTCCCCAATAGGGCCCCGGTTCGATATCAAGAATCCGTTCGAGCATGGTTGATACCAACGAAGCAAGAGTGGCTTTGCCCTCACGCATCAGAATTCCGGCGCGGGCCGATTCGAAGCGCGGTTCGAGCACGACCGCGCTCCCCTGGCGAGCCGACCGAACAATGATCGACCACCCGCCGACGTGGAAGATCGGCAGCACTGCCAGCCAGCGATCCTCCCGCGTATGGCGAAGGTGTTTCGCCGAAGCGGCGGCAGAGGCCTCGAGATTGCCTCTACTCAATCGCACGCACTTTGGTCGACCCGTCGTACCGGACGTGAACATGACCATGTAGCCGTCGTGAGGCGGAATGTCGCACCGCATCTCGACGTCTCCCTCAGAGAGATCGTGAAGAGGGAACGTCTCCAGTTCGAGTTTCGGAGCGTGCACCGACGCCAACACCATCGTCACTCCGGCACGCCTGATCAGCAGCTCGACCTCTTCTTCAACGAGTCGAGTGTTCAACGGCAACATCAGCGCGCCGGTTCGTGGTATCGCCAGCATTGCCACCACCGTGTCGAGATCGTTCTCCCCCCACACGGCTACGACGTCACCGCGCGAGATACCCGACGCCCGAAGGGCGCCCACGGACCGACATACCCGCTCCTCCACTTCGCCGAACGACCACGTTCTAGCCGGGGCAATGAGGAACGGATCATCAGGCGCACGCTCGGCGCTCGCCGTCAACCAATCGCCCATCTGGTGCATCACGCCGTAGAGTATCGGCGGTTGTCGAGGAGAAGACCAAACATGGTTTCAGAACTGTTTGATCCGTCCGCCTGGGAGAATGTCGAGGAGTTCGAGTTCTCCGACATCACCTACCACCGTTCGGTCGAGGGCGGAACGGTTCGCATTGCCTTCAATCGTCCCGAGGTTCGGAACGCTTTTCGACCCCAAACCGTCGATGAGCTCTACCGGGCACTCGAGCACAGCCGCATAACGTCCGGCATTGGGACCGTGCTGTTGACGGGCAACGGCCCGTCGCCCAAAGACGGTGGATGGGCGTTCTGCTCGGGCGGAGACCAGCGCATTCGCGGCAAGGATGGCTACCAGTACGACGATGGCAGCACGAGCCTCGGCCGCCTCCACATTCTCGAAGTGCAAAGACTCATTCGATTCATGCCAAAGGCAGTAATCGCGGTAGTGCCCGGCTGGGCGGTAGGAGGCGGCCACTCCTTGCACGTCGTCTGCGACCTGACGCTGGCCAGCCGGGAACATGCGGTCTTCAAGCAGACCGACGCCGACGTCGCCAGCTTCGACGGCGGCTTCGGCTCCGCCTATCTCGCCCGCCAGGCCGGTCAGAAACGGGCCCGCGAAGTCTTCTTTCTCGGACGGAACTACTCAGCCGAGGAAGCGGTAGCGATGGGCATGGCCAACGCCGCGGTTCCCCACGATGAACTCGAAGCCACCGCTCTCGAGTGGGCGGAGGAAATCAACGCCAAGAGCCCGACCGCCATCACGATGCTGAAATACGCCTTCAACCTGCCCGATGACGGTCTCATCGGCCAACAACTCTTCGCAGGCGAGGCGACCCGCTTGGCCTACGGCACCGACGAGGCTCAAGAGGGCCGCGACGCCTTCCTGGAAAAGCGCGATCCCGACTACACGAAGTACCCCCGTCACTTCTGATGGATCGGCGCCGAGCCTGGTGGCAGGCCTCACGGCCACACACATTGCCGGCGGCGGCGACGCCGGTGCTGGTCGGCGCCGGGTTGGCGATCGGCGACGAGGCGTTCCGCGGTGGCCCATTCCTGGCGGCCATGCTGGGGGCTCTCGCCATTCAGGTGGCGGCCAACTTCACGAATGACCTATCGGATGCCAGAAAGGGTGCAGACACCGAACAACGAATCGGACCGCCGCGCATGGTGGCCACCGGGATCATCTCCGAACGGCAGATGACCATCGCAACCGTCCTGGCATTCGCAGTCGCCTCTGCAGCCGGCGTCTATCTAATCGTCGAAGCTGGTTGGGTCATCGCCGTGATCGGAATCACCTCAATACTCGCCGCTATCGGATACGTTGGCGGGCCGAGCCCATACGGTTACCGGGGTCTCGGCGAGCTATTCGTGTTCGTCTTCTTCGGGTTGGTGGCGACGGTGGGCAGTCGGTACGTTCACGACCAGTCCGCCCCACTGGATGCCTGGCTTCTCGCCATTCCGATCGGCTTCCTGGTCACCGCCATCCTCGTCGCCAACAACGTGCGGGACATCGACACCGACTCGGCGACCGGCAAACGCACTCTGGCGGTGATCCTCGGCCGAGAACGCACCAGAGCCCTCTTCGCCGTTCTCGTGTTCGGCGCATTCCTGGCCATTGCACTGTTTGGTGTGGCCGGGTGGACACCGACTCCAACCATGCTGGCAATCTTCCTGATGCCGTTCAGCGCCGGATTGGTGCGAACGGTTTACGCCGAAACGGAAGGCCCTGCGTTGATCCGCGTGCTGAAAGGGACCGCTCGCCTCCACCTGCTGGTGGGCCTGGTTCTGGCGGCCGGTGCCGCTCTGGGCAGCGTCTAGCGACCGGCAGATGAAGCGATGAAACCGTTCACCAGGTGAGCGACAGCCTCAGGTTGCTCACCAATGACACTGTGACCGGCCTCTGAGATGACCTCGATGATGCTGTGAGGGAGGTCATACGACATCGACGCAGCAATGCTCCGGTACTTGGCGTCCCTTTCCCCAACGACGAGCAGCGCCGGAGTCGGCGAGTCTTTGAGTCGCCGGCCGAGGTATGGCTGAGCTCCTTGACCCATCCCGCGGAGAGCGGCTGCGAGTCCGGCCGGCGTGTTCTCCAGGCGAAGGCTGCGGTCGAGAGAACGCCATTCCTCTGGACGCCTGCGGAGGCCCTCAAACATCCCGGCCCCGAGCCATTCGTCGACAAAGGCCGGCAATCCAACCTTCTCGATCCGGTCGGCCAGTGCCTCATCGGACAGGCGCCGTTCCTCCCGGCGCTCGGGATCTCCGATTCCGGGCGAAGCCGAGACCAGAACTACACGATCCACGAGTTCCGGCCGTGTGACTGCCAATCCCAACGCAATCCGGCCGCCCTGTGAGTATCCGAGAACGGCCAT
>JAUVQS010000133.1 GCA_030598025.1 Acidimicrobiia bacterium
CAAGGCAAGATGCTCGGATGGTTGCTGATCAGCGATCCCCCACACCAGTCTTCGAAGCAACTGCAAGAGGTTCTCCACATGAGCGCCGGCACTGTGTCGACCAATGCACGGATCCTCGAACAGATCGGGTTCATCGAGCGGGTCACCTTCCCGAGGGACCGGGCCACCTACTACCGCATGGCCACGGACGCGTGGGAGTACCTCCTCGACGAGAAACAGATCGGAATGGTCGGACTTCGCAAGATCGCCGACGAAGGGCACGAAGTTCTCAAGGACGCGCCGCCCGAACAACACGAACGAATCAACCAACTCGCAGAACTCATGGAGTTCATGGATGTCGAAATGGCCGCGCTCGCCCAGCGCTGGCACGCACGGAAGGAAGCCCGATGACCACCAACGGCAACGCAATCGAGGTCAGAGATCTCTCATTCGCCTACGGCGACATCCAGGCCGTCGACGGAGTGAGCTTCTCGGTGGCGCCCGGGGAGATCCTCGGCTTCCTCGGCCCCAATGGCGCCGGCAAGTCGACGACGATCAAGATGCTCACCGGACAACTCCTCCCCGATGCCGGCTCCATCTCGGTTCTCGGCATGACCATGCCGGAGCAGACGCTCGACATCCAGGCCCGCATCGGAGTGTGCTTCGAAGAGAAGAACCTCTACGAGAACATGTCCGCCCGCGAGAACCTGGATTTCTTCGCCCGTCTGTACGGGATCAAGGGGATGGACTTCGATCCCTACCTGCGGCGGGTCGGCCTTGTCGATCGTGCCGACGATCGGGTCGGCACCTACTCCAAAGGAATGCGTCAGCGGTTGATGATGACCCGGGCGATGATCAACGGCCCGGACATCCTGTTTCTCGACGAACCCACCGACGGCCTCGACCCGGTCTCATCGCAGTCGGTTCGAGCCGTCATCAAGGCCGAGGCCGATCGGGGCGCGTCGGTCATCCTCACCACCCACGACATGCACGAAGCCGACCAGCTCTCCGATCGGGTCGCCTTCATCAACGAAGGGAAGATCGAGGCGCTGGATACCGCCGAGAACCTCAAGCTCGAGCACGGCCAACGATCCGTGCGCATCCGGTCTCGCGACGGCGGCGGTGTCGAAGAGCGGGTAATCGGTCTCGACGAGGCCAATGCCGGCGATCAGATCCGTGACGCAGTTGCGGTTGAGGGTCTGATGACCATTCACACCGAAGAAGCAACTCTCGAAGACATCTTCATCAAGCTCACCGGACGGGAGTTGAGCGCATGACCCAGACCGACCGCTCACCACGGGCGCCGGTTTCGCGTGCGACGATCATCGGCACCATCGTCCGCAAGGACTTCAAAGCGTTCGTTCGAGATCGCTTCTACCTGTACATGTCCATCATTGGACTCGTCGCCTACATCGCCATCTTCTGGGTACTCCCCAACAGTGTTGACGAGAGCATCACCATCGGCGCGACGGGGGCCGGCATCGAGAGTTTGCTCGAGCAGGCAACAGGATCTGACGCGGAGGGTTTGACTCTGGTTGCCTTCGACTCACGCGAAACCCTCATGACGGCCGTAGAAGAGGGCGACGAGGGTGTGGCCCTTGGATTGGCCTTCCCCGACGATTTCTTCAGCGCCATCGCGGCCGGTCGGTCCACCACGGTGAGCGTGATTGCCACCTCCGAGGTGCCGGCCGAACTCCGCACCGCCATGGACTCCTTTATCAAGGAGGCGGCCTTTGCCATCAGCGGCAGTCCGTTGCCGGTCGACTATCAGGAGGAGATACTCGGGGTCGACCGCCTCGGCGACCAGGTATCGCTGCGTGAGAAGTTTCGACCGATGCTGGCTTTCCTGGTCCTGTTGATAGAGATGATGTCGCTGGCCGGCCTCATCGCCAGCGAAATGCAGAACCGAACCGTCACCGCAGTCATTACGACTCCGGCGACACTCGCCGACTTCCTAACGGCCAAGATCATCTTCGGAGCGCTGCTGGCCTTCAGCCAGGTGGTGCTCCTCTTGATAGCGATTCAGTCGCTCGGCACCGCCCCAGTGCTGATATTGACGACCGTGTTGCTGGGCTCACTCATGGTCACCGGTTTTGCGCTGATCGCCGGGGCGTTCGGCAAGGACTTCATCAGCGTCCTCTTCTGGAGCATGCTCTTCATGATCCCAATGATGATTCCTGCCTTCAGTCTGCTGTTTCCCGGATCGGCATCGGTGTGGATCCGGGCCATCCCCAGCTACGGCCTCGTCGAAGCCATCACTGGTACCACCTCGTACGGTCAAGGATGGGCAGAGGCGCTGCCCAATCTCGGAATGGTTCTGGCCTGGACGGTCGTCGCCTTCATCGTGGGTCTGGGAATATTGAGGAGAAAGGTGCAATCACTGTGAATGCTTCCAAAGCCTGGCGCATCATGCGGAAAGAACTCCGCATGGGACCGCGGTCTCCTCTGTTCCTCTACGCCATAATTCTGCCGGTTGTGATGACATTCGTCATCGTCGGGGTCTTCGGCTCTCTGTTTGCCCCAAGCCCTCGTCTCGGCATCGTCGATGAAGGAAACTCCTCGATCATCGCGGCCGCGCAAGACCTGGAGGGCATCGAAGTAACCACGATGTCATCGGAGAACACTCTCAAGACAATGGTCGAGGCAAATGACCTCGACGCCGGTCTCGTTCTGACTCAAGGTTTCGATGCCGCAGTGCGGAATGGATCCCAACCGGCGCTGCAGTTCTACGTCGGCGGTGAGAGTCTCGCCTCAAATCGGATCATTCTGCAGGTGACCACCCTCGATCTCGTACGTGAGGTGGCCGGCGACCCGGCCCCCGTCGAGGTTGACGTAGTCACGATCGGTGACGCCGAAGCCGTACCCATCGCCAGCCGCATGGTGCCGCTGCTCATGATCTACGCAGTTGCAATCTCGGCCGCGTTCGTACCGGCTGCCTCGATCGTGCAAGAGAAAGAGAAAGGCACGATCAACGCGGTCCTGGTCACACCGACCACGGTCAACGACTTCCTGGGCGGCAAGGCCGGCCTCGGCATCGTGCTCGGTATGGCAACCGGAATCATCACTTTGATTCTCAACAATGCTTTCGGAGCCCATCCGTTCACGATGCTCCTCATCCTCCTCATCGCGGCCGTGATGATGGCGGAGATCGGCCTGATCCTCGGCATCTTCGCCAAGGACTCGAACATGCTGTTCGCTCTGATGAAATCGGGCGGGATTCTGCTGTTCTACCCGGTCGTGTTCTACATCTGGCCGAGCCTGCCGCAGTGGATTGCGAAGATTGCCCCGACCTACTGGTTCCTGCAGCCGATCTTCGAAGTCGGAGTCAAGGACGCCTCACTCGGCGACGTGTGGATTCAGTTGGTTATCGCGCTCGTCTGGATTGCCGTGCTGCTCCCAGCCGTCCACGCCATGGCGAAGCGACTCGAGCAGAAGGTGGCCATCGAAGCCTGACTCCGACCGTTCTTGCGGCTCTCAGGTGTGGATAGCGGTGTGCATCGACGCAAGAACGGGTTTTGACTTAGTCGAAGAGTGACAACTCGGCGGCGCCGTGACCCTCGAGTGGCACATAGGCCGGGACTGCGTGGTGCGGCGTGTCGAGATAGGCCTTGGCCTCCGGAGCCTGAGCGAACTTGCC
>JAUVQS010000141.1 GCA_030598025.1 Acidimicrobiia bacterium
CCGGACAGGATGGTCTGGCCGGCATTCCCCGCCGGCGTGGACGCGTGATTCGCCCCATTCTCGGCGTCACGCGATCGGAAACGAGGGAGTTGGCCACGTTGTTGAGTCTCCCGTGGCGTGACGACGCCGCCAATGATGACCTCGACCCGCGACGCAATCAGATCAGACGCGTCGTGATCCCGGATCTCGAGGAGCGTTTCAACCCGCGACTGCGGAGCGCCCTCGCATCGCTGGCCGAAACTGCCGGTGCCGAACTACCGGCGAGACCGGGTCGAGTCGGGATCCGGGAGACCGAGAGCGGAGTTGCGATTGCTGCGCCGGAGCTCCACGCCGCCGGATCCGCAGCAGCGTCGCAAACGCTACGGGAAGCGATGCGGCGGATCCGTGGTCCCCATGCTGGGACTCGGAGCGAGACGGAAAGACTGCTGGCAGTCGCGGCCGGTGATGCCCCGGTCGCAGAATTGTCCGGCGGAATCAGAGCTTTCCGGCGTGGACCCTGGCTGATTATTGACCGGCCTACCGGCTCAGAGCCACCCGATCCGGTCCGATGGGCGCTGCCAGGTGGCGTCGCGTTCGGCCGCTGGAAGCTCGATTCATGGATAGATTCTGGTCCTCCGGTGGCCTTTCCCTTGTCCTCTTGGTCGGCCGTCGCCGATGGAGAGTTGTTCCCCGCGGTCGCCAACGTTCGGACGGTCGAACGAGAGGACACGATCGATGGTGTCGCCGTTCACGAGAGACTCCGGCAACTGGGAGTGCCTGCCGGCCGGCGCCCGCACTGGCCGGTTGTTGATCATGAAGGCACCGTCGTATGGGTCCCGGGGGCTCAAATCTCGCGTGCCGTTTGGGTGGGATCGGCAACTCGGCGCTACCTTTGGGTTCACGCAGCAATGGAGACCCCGTGAAAGTCGGAAGAACACTCGTTTCCGCAGAGGAAATCGACACCGCGCTCGCTCGAATCGGCGCTCAGATCGATGTCGAGTACGAAGGCAAGGATCTGCTCATGATCGGCGTTCTCAAGGGCGCCTTCATTGTCATGGCCGACTTGGCGCGTCATGTGACCGTCCCGGTCGAATTCGACTTCATGGCTGTTTCTTCTTACGGCGCCGCCACCCAGACATCGGGCGTTGTGAGGATCCTCAAAGACCTCGACCAGGAGATCGCAGGGCGAGACGTGCTGATCGTCGAGGACATCATCGACTCGGGACTCACGCTGAGCTACCTCCTCAAGAGCCTGCGGGTTCGGTATCCTGCCAGTCTCGAGGTTGCCGCTTTGCTCGTGAAGGAAGGAATCCAGAGGGCTCAACTCGACGTGAAATACACCGGTTTCACGATTGGTCCCGAGTTCGTCGTCGGATACGGACTCGATTACGTCGGTAAGCTTCGCAATCTTCCCTATATCGCCGTCATGGAAGAGGATGACTGAAATCGAATGCGGTGTAGTCCCGTGAGCGGCATACCATGTCATCGGCCCGTGGTAATGATTAGCGAGCTTCCATGAATAGAACTCTTCGTACAATTCTCGTTTACGGCATCGTCGTCGTCCTGATGGTGGTCGTGGCTCAAACCTGGTTTGAGACCGGCGACAAGCCCGACGAGATCACAGCCAGCGAATTCGTCCAACGGGTCGAGAGCGGTGACGTAGAGGAAGTCACGATCTTCACTCGATCCGATCTCGTCACCGGGGAGCTCGTCGACCAGACTGACACGTCACCGGACTTCGAATTCTCATACCCTCCCGAATGGGAAGGCACCCTGACCGAGATTCTTGTGGAGAATCAGGTGCCGATGACGGCCGAGTCCGATACCTCCATCTGGGAGGTTGTGATCAGCCTTCTTCCGTGGCTGTTCTTGATCGGCTTCATGATCTTCATCTTCACCCAGATGCAGGGTGGCGGCAATCGTGTCATGCAGTTCGGGAAGGCCAAGGCCAAGCAGGTCACCCGCGACACCCCGAAAGTGACCTTCGAGGACGTGGCCGGTGTTGATGAGGCCATTGAGGAACTCGAAGAGATCAAAGACTTCCTGCAGAACCCTTCGAAGTTCCGCGCCATGGGCGCCAAGATCCCAAAGGGTGTGCTGCTCTATGGTCCGCCGGGAACCGGCAAGACGCTCCTGGCGCGAGCCATCGCCGGCGAGGCAGGGGTTCCCTTCTTCTCAATCTCCGGGTCCGATTTCGTCGAGATGTTCGTTGGAGTCGGGGCAAGTCGTGTGCGCGATCTTTTCGAGCAGGCGAAAGCGCAGGGCCCTGCGATCATCTTCATCGACGAGATCGACGCCGTCGGACGGCACCGGGGTGCCGGACTCGGCGGCGGTCATGATGAGCGTGAGCAGACACTCAACCAGTTGCTGGTCGAACTGGATGGCTTCGACGTGAACACCGGCGTGATAGTGCTCGCCGGCACCAACCGTCCCGATATTCTCGATCCCGCCCTGCTTCGTCCTGGGCGGTTTGACCGGCAGATCGTTGTCGATCGTCCCGATTTGAATGGACGAGAGGCGATTCTCGGCGTTCATTCCCGCGGCAAGCCGCTCGAAGATGAGATCGACATTGCAGTTCTCGCTCGTCAGACTCCCGGGTTCACCGGCGCCGACCTGGCCAACCTCATCAATGAAGCGGCGCTGTTGGCCGCCCGGCGGGACAAGAAGCGCATCGGGATGGACGAATTGGAAGAGGCGA
>JAUVQS010000083.1 GCA_030598025.1 Acidimicrobiia bacterium
GCTTGGCCACGCGTGGCCAAGCCCGTGCCGATGCGTTGGGCCGCGTTTGGGCCGCGTTTGGGCCGCAATACACGCGAAACGGCGTATTGCGCCGTAAGGGACGGTAAGACGAGAGGGGTTGGGCGAGTGGTCTATCTCCCCAGGTAGGAGACGCTTTTCCGGCGTTTCTCCTGGTCAGTCGGTGGTGGGCCCGGCAGGACTTGAACCTGCAACCAACGGATTATGAGTCCGCTGCTCTGACCGGATTGAGCTACGGGCCCCGACGTGGTGGATTCTACGACGAATCGGACCGACGTCGGAACCGCTCCTCCCAATCAATCACGGACGGCGGAACGTACCCGCCGCGTGCGCAACGGCAACGTCGCACGGTGCCGATCCCAGAACTTCCTCGGCAACCGTGCCGAGCAACACCATCGGATCGGCAGAGGCGCCTCGACTCGCCACTACCACCAGATCGGCACTCCGGCGTCGCACGACTTCCTGGATCGTCTCTCCGGGCGGACTCTCCATGACCAGCGTCCGAACACGACCTCGCCAGGGAGTGATGAACGACTCGAGTCCCTCGCGTGCTTCCTGAATCCGCCGGGACCGACTGTCGGCGAGCGCCGAACCATCAAATCCAGCCTCGTCGAGAAGCGCGTCGAACCTCACCGGCAGTGAGTAGACAACGGTGACATCCGCGTCCGGGGCGAGTTCCAGAGCGAATCCGACGGCCAAACGCGAAGCGTCCGACAGATCTACACCTACGAGAAGGCGCCGGTAGGGCACCCTCGGCTGCCGCCGAACAGCGACCAGATGGGATCGCGATTTGCGGGCGATACGCCGGGTCAACGGTCCGGCCGAGGCAGGGTCGACCGACGATGTTCCGGCGACGATGACATCCGCCCCATGTCCGGCCTGAGCAACCACCCGCGCCGGTGGGCCCACCGAAAGCTCAACGCTCACCTCGACGTCCGTGCGCTCCCGCAACCAGTCCGCCAGTTGCTCGGTCGATTCGCGACGCACGGTCTGCATGGCACCGACCTCCGCCGGACTGAGGAACACATCGTTGAGGCGCGGGATCGCGTGGACAAGCGTGAGCCCGGCGTTGTGCTCCTCGGCGATGATCCGGGCCCGGTCGGCCACCCGGCGCCGCAAGCCCGACAGATCTACGGCCGCCACCACGCGCCGCATTGGTACCTCCGCTCGACTCCGAGCGCACTCTACCGATCCGCCCGTTCCATAGGCCCGCTGGTACCGTTTGCTGCGTGGACGGACACATCACAACCGATCAACCGGTCCTCGTACCAGTCGACTTCTCAGCATCTTCGGCGGAGGCGCTCGTCTGGGCGGGCGATCTCGCGGAACGACTCGACGAGCCGCTGATCATTCTCCATGTGATCCATGACGTGGCACCCGGTTCATACGTACGCACTGAAGAAGGCAGCCTGGAGCGCTACCAAACAGCCGCCACCGCCATGATGAGCGAGTTCATAGACCGGGTAGAGGAGCGGCAGCCGTCTGTGGCAGATGCCGAACGAATGGTGGTGGAAGGCCTTCCGGTCACACGCATCCTCGAGATCGCCCGCAATCGGAACGCACAGCACATCGTGATGGGTAGCCGGGGGCGCACCGGCCTCTCGCACCTCTTCCTTGGCTCCAAGGCCGAACGAGTAGTGCAACTCGCGCCGATCCCGGTAACGATCGTCAAGAAGGATCTTCCGGAACTCGAGCTGGATTCCCAGCTGTGATGCCAACAGTGGGTTTGCAGGTCGCCGCACAAACGGTGGCTCAAGAAACGACCAACGATCTGGCAGTCGGAACACTTCTGATCGGCCTCTTCGGAGGTCTGGCGCTCTTCCTTTTCGGCATGGAGCAGATGGCGACTTCGCTCAAAGCGGTGGCCGGTGAGCGGATGAAATCGACGCTGGCCCGATTGACGGACAATCGGTTTATGGGTGTCATCACTGGTGCCGGCGTGACTGCGATAATTCAGTCCTCGTCGGTGACGACTGTGTTGATCGTCGGTTTCATCTCGGCCGGGTTGATGTCTTTCACGCAATCCATTGGTGTGATTCTCGGTGCCGACATCGGGACCACCATCACGGCCCAGATCATCGCCTTCAAGGTGACCAAGTATGCACTGGCGCTCGTGGCCGCCGGCTTCGCCGCTCTCTTCTTCGCTAAGACTGAACGGTTCCGGTTGCAGGGCGGATTGGTGATGGGGCTCGGCCTCGTGTTCTTCGGTATGGCGGTGATGGGCGAGGCAATGGAGCCCCTCAGAAGCTACGAACCGTTCCTGGATCTCATGGGAAACATGGAGAATCCGTTGTTGGGCATCATCGTGGCCGCCACTTTCACGGCTCTGGTTCAATCTTCGTCGGCAACGATCGGCATCATCATCGTCATGGCAGGGCAAGGTCTGGTTTCTCTGCCTGCCGGAATTGCCCTGCTTCTCGGAGCAAACATTGGAACAACGATCACAGCCATGCTCGCCTCAATCGGCCGGCCGCGCGAAGCCCTCCGCTCGGCCGTTGCCCATGTCCTCTTCAAGGTGGTGGGCGTCATCATCTGGGTGTTCGTCATCGATCAACTGGCGTCGCTGTCGACCTGGTTGTCACCGGGTGCGCCGGGCCTAACCGGCATCGATCTAGCCGCGGCCGAGACCCCCCGTCAGATTGCCAACGCGCACACCATCTTCAACGTAATCAACACATTCCTGTTTCTGCCGTTTGCAGCCCAGTTCGCCCGCTTGATTGAGCGAATCGTTCCGGATCGTCCTCTCGAAGAGGAGGCGGTTATCCGCGCCAAGTATCTCACGGCCGATCTCATCAGCACTCCCACATTGGCGCTCGATCGGGCCCGACTGGAGATTCTCCACATGGGCAACAGAGTGCGCGACATGTATGCGCTGAGCCTTCCGGCTCTCATCAGGGGCAGCCATGCCGAACTCAATGAGGTCGAGGCCTCAGACGATGCCATCGACGCTCTCCACGGTCAGATCATCGAGTACCTCGGCGACATCAGCAAGACCAAACTCACGAATAGGGAAACCGAAGAGTTGTTGCGACTGATGGAAGCCACCAACGACATCGAGAATATCGGCGACATCCTCGAGACCAACCTGGTTCAGCTTGGTCGAGAGCGGATCGGATCGAACGTACTGATAAGCGACGAAACCGAAGCCGTCATCACCGAATACCACGAGGTCGTCGGCCGGGCACTCGACGCCGCCCTCCAAGCAGTGGCACAGCGATCGGTTGAGGCCGGCCAGAGCGTCATCGCAATGAAGCAACAGATCAATCAACTCGGCGATTCCGCAGCTATCCATCAGGCGCGACGCCTCGTCGCCACCGAACCGAATCGGCTTCCCGCTTACAAGATCGAGATGGACATCCTCGCCAACCTCAAGCGGATCTACTACTTCACCAAACGCCTGGCGCGAATCGTTGTCTCTGCGGAGGAATCACGGGGAGAGTGATTGAGGCCGCGACGCGGCCCCGCTCAGACGCCGACTCCCAAGAGACATGAGCTTGGTGAGGCGCGCCGCCGGGACGCGCGTCAGAATGGCCCAGACGAGGAGATCGATATGGGTGGGATGGTGTTGCTGGGCGTCGTGTTCATTGGATTTCCCGCGCTCGCCCGCTGGGGTGCAAACCGCTGGCGAACCCTTGAATGGGTGAGCCCGATCGTGATGGCGTACCTGGTTGGGATCGCCATCGGCAACCTCTTCGATGTGGACACCGATTTCTCAACAAGCGTCAGCGAGGCGATGGTCTTGCTGGCCATCCCGCTTCTGTTGTTCTCGACCGACATGCGTAAGTGGTTGCGAATCGCCCGACCGGCGATGATCTCATTCGGATTGGCGGCTGTCTCGGTGATGGCGGTGTCCGGCGTTACCGCATTCCTGCTGGCCGATCGCAACGCCGAGACCTGGAAGATGGCCGGCATGACGGTCGGGGTCTACACCGGCGGCACTCCCAATATGAGCGCCATCGGTGTTGCAGTTGATGTTACGGACGAGACGTTTGTGCTAATGAATGGAGCCGATGTTGTGCTGTCGGCCGTCTACCTGCTGTTCCTCATGACAATCGCCCGGAGGGTGTTGGGACGGTTCTTGCCGCCTTTCGACGAGACCGGACTCAACGGCGACGACGGTCTCGCCGAGAGAGCGCACTTCGGCGCCCGCTCGGTGCTGGCGTCTCTGGGTCTGGCCGTGCTGGTCGGCGGGGCCGTAGCCGGCGTCATCCTGGCGATCACGGGCGAACTCCCGGTGGCCCCAGTCATCCTGGGTATCACGACGTTGGGTCTGGCCGCCTCCTTCGTGCCGAGGATTCGGGCGCTGCCCGGGACCTACGAGACCGGGGAATACCTGCTGCTGGTGTTCGCCGTGGCCGTCGGCACGCTGGCGGATGTGCGAGAACTCGCCGGATCATTCTCAGACATCTTCGTGTTCGTGGCGATCGTCTTTGTTTCGGCGATCCTGCTGCACTACCTGCTGGCTCGCCTGTTCCGGATCGACACGGACACCGTGCTCATCACCTCGACGGCCGCAGTGTTCGGCCCGGCCTTCGTAGGTCCGGTGGCGGCCGCCATCGGCAATCGGGCGATTATCGTTTCGGGCCTGGCCGCCGGCGTCATGGGCTACGCAATCGGCAACTACGCCGGATTGGCGGTCGCCTACCTCCTCCAACCCTGACGCTGGAACTTTCCACGCAGTGTTGTGTACTACTGGCGATACATAGCACTGCGCGGAAAATCAGATTGTGTAGAGGCCGTCCAGCATCTGGAGAACCACCTCATCCACCATGGTGGGATCGGGGAGGGTTGTCATCATTCCGTACAGCGCAGCCTGGCCTTGCTGCGATGCCGCCGGATTCCGCCGCACCTCCGCCACCGAAGCGGCGAGGTCGGCCAGGAAGTCGTCCGCCACCTCACCGTGAGCCGGCGAAGTGACCATCACATGCAGCGAGGCCGGCGCGATCTGGCGGTCCATGTACCAGCCCTTCTGCTCCAGCGCGTCGCCGACCGCATAGATGTCAACGTCCTCGGCGTCGGATTCGAAGGCGAATACGGTCACCGGAGGCTTGCCGAGCACGCGTACACCGTCGATCGCCGCGACGCCGTCAATCAACCGGCGGGTGATCGACATGAGTTCCTCTGCGATTGCGAAGTAGCCATCCTCTCCCATTGAGTGCAAGGCGGCCCACGCGGCGGCGATGGCACCACCCGGCCGTGTGCCCGCCATCGACGGCGAGGCGTAGATCCCGCCGGGCCAACCGGTGGTCACATGGAACTGATGACGGCGAAGCTCTGCGGTCCGATACGTCACCGTCGAGGCGCCCTTGGCGGCGTATCCATATTTGTGCACGTCGGCCGACATCGAGGTCACGCCTGGAACACGAAAGTCAAAGGGGGCGATCAGATACCCGAGCCGCTCAACCCAGGGCAGCAAGAATCCACCCAGGCAGGCGTCCACATGCAACCCGATTCCGCGCTCAGAAGCCACGGCCCCAAGTTCTTCGATTGGATCGATCATTCCGTGCGGGTAGTTGGGGGTGGAGCCGACAATCAGCACCGTATCCCCGGTGATTGCCTCCTCCATGGCCGCTACGTCGGCTCGCAAGTCGGCGGCGACGTCGACCCAGATGGGTTCGACATCGAAATAGTGGGCTGCCTTGCCGAACGCCGCGTGCGCCGTCCGCGGCAGAACCATGTTGGGGTGCTCAACTCCGAGAGCCGCCCTTCCCCAATCCCGGTAGGTCTTGACGGTCATGAGCAGACTCTCGGTGCCGCCGGAGGTCATCGTGCCCGCCACTGCGGAATCGCCGTTGAGCATGGTGGCCGTCATCCGCACCACCTCTGCTTCGAGCCGTCGGAGAGAAGGAAAGGCGATCGGGCTGAGCCCGTTTTCGGAAAAGAGGGTGCCGTAGGCCTCCTTGAGCAAACTCGTGTGCTCATCCGACGCGTGATACACGAGGCTCCAGGTGTGCCCGGAATGCCAATCGGCATCGTCGGTCCGCAACGCCTGTATTTCTTCAAGTATCTGGTCGCGGGCAATGCCGTGCTCGGGTATCCGCAAATCAGTCCCTTCCGCGATGCGACGTTAGTCGACCCTGGAACGGGACAACCGCCGGAAGATCCCGACGGTTCATAGTTCCCCGACGTCGAAAAGCCGAGGACGTTTCACCCTGGCGCCTTTGGACAATTCGGTCGGCGTGTCCTATTCACATCGTAGCCCTAAATGCACATACTGCAAGTAAGTCCGATAAAGTTCTCTTGATGAGACGAACGGGCGGCAACGCACTAGTCAAGAACGAGCTCAAGGTGCTGCGCGGCGCGATTGAACTCATGTGGGAGGAACAACTCGAGTTCCACGGCTACGAACTTGCCTCCACGCTCGCCGACCTCGACGGGTCCGACACTCTGATGAATCAGTCGACGCTCTATCGGGCGTTGCGCCGCCTTGAGGATCGTGGAGCGCTCGAAAGCTACTGGGAGGACCCGGACATAGCTGCCGACCAGGGTCGCGAAGGTCGACCTCGGCGCTACTATCAGGTCACGTCCGGCGGAGTCGACCTTGCCCGGGCTGAATTGGCCCGTTTCAACGCCCCGTCGGCTGAGTGGTGGCGTCAATGGAACCCCTCCGAAGCGTGAGCGCTGCGAGACGCCACAGGGTCTTTTTGGGCCACAGACGATTACGATCGTCCCTGTAGGAGTCTCATGAACCATCGTGCCCCCCAGGTTCAGACCTCCTGCTGGGTAGTCGACATTGCGTCGACATGCAGCCGGCTCAGCACCTGGGGTCTCGATCCCGAGATGAGAGAAGAGCTTATAGCGGAGCGCTCCGCGGATCTGGCCGCGCAACTCGCCGACC
>JAUVQS010000111.1 GCA_030598025.1 Acidimicrobiia bacterium
CGGGGCCGCCACCGATTCCGATGTCGAGGTCTCCTCGAACCAGTCGGTTGACCTCCGACCACACCGAATCGATGGACCCATGATTCTCCTCGAGGGCGACAACTGCAGATCGCAAAGCCTCTTCGACTTCTCTGTTGCCAACCTCGAGGGCCGATCCCATCTGTGATGGATCCAGGTCGACCTCCGCTTCGAGCAGTTCGTTGAGGAGCATGATGACCAGGCCGGTCGCCGGATCATCGAGATCGGCCACCCGGTCCCACGAGGCCAGGAGCTCAACTGCGGCATCGAGATCGCCGGCCCACTCGCCCTCCCCTATCCGCTCGACCAGGAGCACCGGAAGCGAATCCTCGTGATAAGTCATATCCCACTTGATGGCTTCCAACTCTTCAGGAGTGATCGACGCATCGGCGGCAAAGAGTTCGAGGGATCGAAGTGACCGGTTCGTCTCCTGATCCTCAACTCCCATGAAGGCAGGGAAATCCGATGGATCGAGCCCCTCAGGTCCGGCTGTGTAGGGCGTTGAATTGGAACTCTGAATGAACCCGCCAACCGGGTCGATCACCCAGGGCAGCCGGTCGAGCGGAACGTACCCATCCCAAAGAGTCGCCCGCGTATCACCCGGCACGTAACCCGACCAGTCGAAGGCCGGGTCTCTGTCGGGGAACAGACCGTGATACAGATAGGCGATCTTGCCGGTTCGGTCGGCGTAACCGATGCTGAACGATGGCAACCCGTCCTGGCGACCAAGTGCCGCTTCCCAATCTTCAAACGTGACGGCCTTGTTCATCTCGAATAACTGCTCGACCAGGCCGGTCTCACCCATGCCCGCATACCGGATCGCATAGGTGCCGTGATCCTGGCGGACCACCGGCCCGAATATCGACCAGAGAAGCTCCTGTGGGAAGCCCCACCGCAGCCGCCCGGCTAAACGGACCTCGATGGGCACTTCGCCGACCTCGAGAGTCAGCCACTCTCCGTCCACCCGGTACCGGTCCGGGTCATTCGGATCGATTTCGAGTTCGTATACGTCGATGAGGTCGGGATGGTTGACGGTGAACGACCAGGCGAGATCGCGGTTGTGTCCGAGGGCCAGGATCGGCATTCCCGGAAACAGCGCCCCGGTCATGTCCCAGCCTTCGTCGCTGGTCACCTGTGCTTCGTACCAGGCAACCGGCCCTGCCCACGGTTGGTGAGAGTTCGAGACGAGCATCGTCTCTCCCCCGGCACTTCGGTTGGGGGAGACGGCGAACACGTTCGAGCCGTACCTCACGGCAGGCGCCGCGGCGGCGGACAGGTCCGGGCGTTCCTCCTCGAACAACGCTCCGATCGTGCCCTCCAGGCCGAAGAACAGCGGCACCTTCTGAGTGAACGCTGCCACGATGTCGGGACCGGTGAGCGGGAACAAACCGACCAGCGCTTCATCGGGATGGAGTTCCGCATAGTGGTTGATTCCATCGGCGTAGGCGTCGCATATCCGCCGAACTTCGGGGGATAGTTCCGGCCAGCCGGCCTCAACCGTTTGCGGGATCCGGAGGAGGTGAACGAAATAGTTGATCGGTGCGGAGTCCGGCCCGTACACGGACGCGAGTTCTCCCCGGGCGGC
The DNA here is from genome assembly GCA_030598025.1 of Acidimicrobiia bacterium. Lineage (GTDB taxonomy): Bacteria > Actinomycetota > Acidimicrobiia > Spongiisociales > JAHEDJ01 > JAHEDJ01. The sequence goes on from JAUVQS010000111.1 coordinate 1,604, forward strand.
CAGGAATGTCTGCTGAATGGTCAGGAAATCGTCCTCGGCGTGGGCGAAGGCGAGGCCGTAGGCGGCATCCGCATCGGTCGCCCCCCATATGTGCGGGATACCGAAAGTGTCCCTGCGGATGAGTGCGTCGTAAGTGCCGGGCTGTGGACCGATACCCTCGACCTCCCCGGCGGCAGACTCGGGCCAGAACATCCAGGCCGCGGCCGCGATGAGAATGCCGACAATCCCGACGAGCCATCTCTTCCAAGGAGCCATGGCAGCACGCTACTCGCCGCTACGCCCACCTGCGCGCTCGCTGATCTGGAGGCTCAACCTCTGAAACCATCGATGGGAACAAGCCGGTCGATGGACAACACCAGACCCCCGTCGACGGCGATGGCATCGAGATCCAGCTGCACGAACACTGGATAACCCGAAACCTCGTTGTAGAGCACCGCGCTCTCGATCTCGTCGGCCAGGTATAGATCGATCAAATCAAAGAGACCGTCGATCGTGTACGCCGTGACCACCCCGGCCGCCACCTCAGTTCCATCGCGGTTGACCGAGGTGACCGCGCCCTCTAGAACCTCGACCTGAAACGGCCCTGTGAAGTCCGCAGTTGCCATTGCGTGGATGGTGAGTTCGTAGGAGTAGTTCACCAAGTCGGCGAGGTCCCAGCGAGTTCGTGCCTCCTTCAGCGCCGACCGTTCCGCCGAGAGGGTTCCGGAGACTTCTGGATCCACTGGATGGAGATCGGAAATGGTGATGACCAGACGTGACGGCAGATCGGCGAGGATCGGGTCATCGGCGATCACTTCGATGTCGAGGCCGACCCAGATCGGGTATCCGAGGTCGGGATCGAATCGAGCAGAGCCATCGAATCGAATACCGCCTTCGACGACTCCGTCAACAGAGGCCATCAGATCGGCGAGATCAGAGAACATCTCATCAATAGCGAGAGGCGAAATGGAACCTCCGCTCGATTCGTCGTAGAGGATGTCGTATCCGGTGACCCGATCGCCCTCGACTCTCGTAATCACGCTTCCCTCCAGGGGGCAATCACAAAACACGGACAGCGTGTATTCGTAGGCGGCCGGCCGTGCAGCCAGCCACAGACGCTCGGCTTGCGCGACGATCGACGTCGACACATCGTCGCCCGGTAGTCCGGGCTCGAAATCGTCCACCACCCAATGGGTCCCGCCGTCGACCGGGCGCGATTCCATGTCGATCGCCACTTCGATCGGGTAGCCGAGTTCTTCGTCGAAGGTGACGTCGACGGATTGCCCGGCGTCGAGTGCCTGCTCGATCTCATCAAAGATCTCCTCGACACTCGGCGAGTACTGCCCCGGGTCGTATCGCTCATCACCCCAAACCACAACCTGGCGTGGCGCCGCCACGAGAGGGCCACACTCACCACAATCATTTTCGAAGACGTAGTGATATGAGCCCAGTGCCGCGCTCTCCCATCGGTCTCTGGCCGTCTCGAGCGAGGCGTAGGTGCCATCGGTCCCGGGAGCGATAGCCGGCGAAGGTGGAGTCGATGTCGACGCCGTCGTGATCCCGCTGCCGCATCCAGCGAGTAACACAGTCAAGACCACGAGAGCATTCGTCATCCTCATGACCATTCGACGTCGCAATAGACGTCCGGGTTCCCGATGTCGTTCACGATCCGACAGCCTCAATGAGGCTCGGTCCTCCAAGAGGGTGTCATGGCGCGGAGAGGTGCGACACCTGGTTTCCACGAATAGTCCGACTGCAAGGTGTCCTATATCGCGATAGTGCAACACATCGGGGCCCCACGGATTCTTGATTCAAATGTGCTCTCCCGCTCGCGGGGAGCTGGCTCGCTGCGAAGCAGCGAGATGCGGAGTCGGACTGAGGGGGCATTGCATCTAGAGAGCCGTGTAGCTGTTGGGTGTTGTCTAGGAGCCCCCTACCCCAGCGGCAACAGAGCTATAACCGAATGTTGTGGATGAGCGGGTTCGGATAGAAGGGCGGCGTACCCTTCCAAATCGTAAGTAACGGGTTCCGCCGGTGTTGGCCGGCGGGGAAGGAGTACGCCTGATGTTGAAGATAGTCTCTGATGACGCCGAGCGCGATGATCTGTCGAGTTCGCTCGATGAGTTGGTGGCCGAGGGGGCGCGACGGATGTTGATGGCTGGCCTCGAAGCCGAGGTCGCTGATTACATCGAACGTCACCAGGAGCTGGTTGACGAGGAGGGTCATCGTCTGGTGGTGCGTAACGGCCGGGCGGAGGAACGGAGCCTGGTGACGGGTGCTGGTTTGTTGCCGGTCCGTGCTCCTCGTATCAATGATCGTCGGAACGGCCACCGGTTCTCGTCATACATCCTCCCTCGCTATGCGCGCCGTTCCCCGAAGGTCGCTGACGTGTTGCCGGTGTTGTATCTGCGTGGCTTGTCGACCGGGGACTTCGCTCCCGCACTCACGGAGTTCTTCGGCACCGACACCGGTCTGTCTGCAACGTCGATCGGCCGCCTTCTCGAGACGTGGGGAGATGAGTACACGGCGTTCGAGTCCCGGGACCTGTCCGGTGACGATTATGTGTATCTGTGGGCCGACGGTGTTCATTTCCGTATCAGGTTGGAGGAGGACCGGCTGTGCTGCCTCGTTGTGATCGGCGTCAAAGCCGATGGCTCAAAGGAACTCCTCGCCTGTGCGGATGGGTATCGGGAATCTGGCGAGTCATGGGCCGACCTGCTCCGAGACCTAAAGAACCGGGGTATGACGGCGCCGATGGTGGCGGTTGGTGACGGTGCGTTGGGATTCTGGTCTGCTTTGGGCGACGTCTTCCCCACTACCGGTGAGCAGCGGTGTTGGGTGCATAAGACCGCGAACATTCTCGATGCCCTGCCGAAGCGGCTCCACCGCCAGGCGAAAGCTGCGATCCATGACATCTACCAATCCGAAACCAGAGCCGACGCCCAAGCAGAGATCGACGAGTTCGTTGCCATCTACGGCGACAAGTATCCCAAAGCCGTGGCGAAACTCACGAAGGATCGGGACGTGTTGTTGACGTTCTACGACTTCCCCGCCGCCCACTGGACACATCTTCGAACCACGAACCCGATCGAATCGACGTTCGCGACCGTAAGAGCGAGAACCAGGGTGACGAAAGGCGCCGGGACGAGGAGACGTGGCCTGGTGATGGCCTACAAGCTCCTCGACGCCGCCCAAGACCGGTGGCGGAAAGTCAACAGCCCCGAACTCGTCGCCCTCGTACGAGCGAGTATCGAACTCAAAGATGGAATCCAAATCGAGAGAAAGAACCAAGGATCAAGGGACGCCGCCTAACCACCCAACCCAATCCACAGGATTTGGCGATATCTCATAGCACAGTCGCCGGCGGCCCAACCGTACGAATCGAGACGCTCAAACGAAACGGCCTCTGTTCGTAGCCTGTGATCGACCTCGGCTATGGGTCGGCGTTGCCCCGCCTGTCGCCGAAGAGTGGAGGGCGATGAGCCAAGGTTCATCCGCTGGAAAGGGCCTGGTCGAGCACATCTGACAAATCTGGACAGTCCACCTCATGCCATGCGGTGCGGGAGTGCATCGGAAGATCGTCCCTGTACCTTCAGTGAGAACCTGATCCTCAGATCGGTGAGTTTCGAATAGAGACCCTGAGGCAGTCCAGCTGACGACACGGAAAAACGTCTACCCAGGAAGGACGGATCCCCTAGGGGAAAGCGTAGGCTCATGCCCGCCGC
>JAUVQS010000089.1 GCA_030598025.1 Acidimicrobiia bacterium
CGGGCGATGGTGATGTCGTCCTGGTATTCCGGATCTGCCTACGGACGGATAATGGGAGTCCAATGGTCGTTCGCGGCGGTTATCGGTGCGGCGGGTCCGGCCGGAGTGGGAGTGCTGCGCGACACGACCGGGGGGTATGAAATACCGGTTGCTCTTCTCGTCGTGGCCATGGGGGTGGCGGCGATCGCAACATGGATGGCCGGGCTCAGTGTCTTCGACGTCAGGAGCGAGGCAGCCGGATCAGCCGGTGATCGGTAGTGAACAACCGACGTCCAATTCCGAGTGTCATCACGGTGGCGGTGGTCGCCACCGACCCCAGGATCAAGTACATGATCGCTGCCTGCACTCGTACCGCCTCGATCGGGTCGACCCCGGCCAGGATCAGGCCGGTCATGGCGCCGGGGAGGAACACCAATCCGACGGCTTTGGTCGTTTCGATCTGTGGCGTGAGCGCCGTGCGAAGCGCGGATTGGAGGTAGCGGCGACTCGCCTGTCGAGATGATTGCCCGAGTGCCAGCCGGGCCTCGACCTCGGGACGGTTATCGCGAAACTCGTCGACTACCCGGCGGGCGGCCAGCACCGTGGCGTTCATGGAGTTGCCCACCATCATGCCGGCGAGAGGGACGAGCGTTCGCCCCTCCAACGGAAATACTCCGAGTCCGAATATGACGGCCAGGGTGACGATGGCAGCCGCTCCGATCGCCAGCATCCCGAGGGGAAGCACGCCCGGTATCTCGGGGGCCCGCCGCTGAATGACCACACCCGCGAAGGCGATCATCGCTGCTACCCAGGCCCATGAGAGAACCAGTGGTTGTTGTGGGTCGATGATGAAGGCGAGAACCACACCGACGAACAGCAACTGGATGAGCGAGCGGACGGTCGCCCACACGATTTCTCTTTCCAACCCGAGCCGCTGCGTGGCGGACATCCCGATGGCCACGATGACGAGAAGAAGGGAGGCGATCAGGCCGAGGGTTGTGACGTCGGCGGTGTTCACGATGGCTGCTCCGCCAGAAAGGCGGCGATTCGGGGATCCGGTGCGGTGAGCAATCCGGCCGGTGAACCCCGATAGGTAACCGCGCCGTCAATGAGACAGACAACGTGGGCGGCGATCCGGTTCATCTGGGCGGTGTCGTGTGTCACCCACAGGATGGGCATTCCGGCGGCCGCGAGCGCCAGCGCCTGATCTTCGATGGTGCGGGTGGCCGACGGATCCAACGATGAGGTTGGCTCGTCCATCAACAGCACAGCGGGGCCCGTCGCCAGGGCGCGGGCGATGCACATGCGCTGCGCTTCGCCTCCGGATAGCTCATCGGCGAGCCTGGTCAGAAAGGAGCCGTCGAGGCCGACCCGATCGAGTAGCAACTCGGCCGCCGCGGGGCCGATCAGGAAATCCGCCTCCCGCAGATTGTCGAGGACGGTGCCTGCGAATCGGACCGGCTCCTGAAAAACCATGCCCACGGAGCGGCGAAGGTCGAGAGGGGGAGTGTCGTCAATGGGCCTGCCGTCGAATCGGATCAGGCCGTCATCGGCTACTTCGAGTCGATTGCAGAGTCGAAGCAAGGTGGACTTGCCGGCGCCGGAAGGACCGACGATGACGGTCACTCCGGATTCAGGGATAATGAGTTCCCGTATTGCCAATCGCAGGCGGCCATCGACGCCCTTGACTTCAACTTGCTTGAATTCGAACGCCATCTCATGCCACCATAGGTCCTTCGAACGAGGAGAATATCCTCGATACCTGGGAACAATTCGGCGCCGGCGTGCGTTATTTCAAGCTTACGGAAGGAGCGCGCATGCTCGAACATGAAACACTGCTAGATCTCGGCCAGGAATGGCGTGAGCTCGCGGCATGTTCCGGGCGCTATGACGATCTCTTCTTTCCGATCAACGAGGCTGAGAAGTCGGCTGTGCGGGCTGCCAAGGCGGTCTGCCAGACGTGTCCGGTGCAAACGGATTGCCTTTCGTACGCCCTCGAAACCGGGCAAGCCGACGGAGTGTGGGGCGGCCTGACCTCGCGTGAACGCCGCGTCGAGCGGCGCCAGCGCCAAGCGCGCATTCGACGGGCCAGCTGAGCCCCCTGCGCGGAAAACTGGAAGCTGCGGTCGCCGTGACGTCCGAAGTAAGTTACTATGAAGTAACTAAACTCCGGGAGTAGCAATGGCAGAGTTCTCACTAGAACTGAACGAAGACCAACTACAGCTTCAGAAGTGGGTTCACGACTTCTCAGAGGGGGTCGTGCGACCGGCCGCCGCCGAATGGGATGAGCGAGAGGAAACCCCCTGGCCCATCATTCAGGAGGCCGCCAATATCGGGCTCTACTCGTTTGAGTTTTTCTTCAATGCGTTCGGCGATTCGACCGGGCTCACCCTCCCGCTCGTCACGGAAGAACTGTTCTGGGGAGACGCGGGCATCGGGTTGGCCATTTTCGGCAGCGCCCTTGCCGTAGCGGGAATCACCGCCGGCGGAACGCCCGATCAGGTGGCCGAGTGGGTCCCTCAATGCTTCGGAAGTCCCGACGATCCCAAGGTGGCCGCTTACGCCGTCAGCGAAGCCGACGCCGGATCGGATGTCTCCGCCCTGCGAACCCGAGCCGTCTACCACGAGGCAACCGACGAGTGGGTCCTCAACGGGACGAAGACCTGGATAACCAATGGGGGCATCGCCGACGTCCACGTCGTGGTCGCATCTGTCGATTCGGAGCTGCGATCAAGAGGTCAGGCGACCTTCGTGATTCCGCCGAATACCCCGGGATTGTCCCAGGGATCGAAGTTCAAGAAGCACGGGATCAGGGCCTCGCACACCGCGGAGGTCGTGCTCGACGACGTGCGACTCCCGGGTCGAATGCTGCTCGGTGGCAAAGAGAAACTCGATGCACGGCTGGCACGGGCCCGGGAGGGCAAGAGCTCCCGGAAGCAAGGCGCCATGTCGACTTTCGAAGCCTCACGTCCAATGGTCGGCGCTCAGGCCCTCGGAGTGGCTCGGGCCGCCTACGAGTATGCGCTGGACTACGCCAAAGAACGGGTGCAGTTCGGCCGACCGATCATCATGAATCAGGCGATCGCCTTCAAACTCGCCGACATGCGCACCGAAATCGATGCGGCCCGGTTGCTCGTCTGGCGGGCGGCCTGGATGGCGAGAGCGGGCAAGCCGTTCGAAGCAGGTGAGGGGTCGATGTCGAAGCTGAAGGCCGGCGAAGTGGCCGTCCGTGCTACCGAAGAGGCGATCCAGATTCTCGGTGGCTCCGGCTACGTGCGAGAGCATCCGGTCGAGCGCTGGTCCCGCGACGCCAAGATCTTCACGATCTTCGAAGGCACCAGTGAGATCCAACGCCTGGTGATCGCCCGGGCGATCTCGGGAATGAGGATTGTGTAGCCGCGCCGAACAGGACTAATGAGGAGAAATGCCTCTGAGACCCGACCAGGCCAACTCCGCGATCTCGGTCGCAAGTTTGGAGGGTTCGATGGATAGCTTCCCCGTCGACCAGGCTCGGCCGGCGGCCTCGGCCGCACCCACAACTCCGTAGGCGAGGGCTCGCTGCTGATCGGATTCAATGCCGGCGGCGATGAGCGGAGCGACGAGTTCGGCCATGCTGTCCTCGATGCGATTGACGGCCTCGGCGACATCGGCGTCGGATCGGTCGGCCCCCTCGAATAGCAGGAGGAAGGCTGCCCGGTTGTCTGCGACGAAGTCGAAGTACGCGCCAATTCCCGCTTCGACCTGTGCCCGGGGTGATTCGGCCAACACCGTCTTTTCGGTGATGGCGGCCGCCATGCGGTCGCCTACCTCAGCGACGAGGTGCAGATACAACGCTCGTTTCGAGTTGAAATGCTGATAGAGAACGGGCTTGGTAACGCCGGCCGTCGCGGCCACATCATCCATCGTCGTGGCGTGGTATCCCGCCCCTGAGAAGACTTCGAGTGCCACCTTCAGAAGCTGCTGGCGTCGTTCGGCGGCGGGGAGGCGATTGGTCATGTGGATAGGTTACCAACCAGTAGGCGCCAGAGTGTAAGAACAAGGGTTCCCTGGATTCCATGACTTTCGGCCCTGGTCTCGACGCCAACTCGGTGGTTTCGTGCTCACGAGGTCAGATTGTGTTCGTCTATTACTACATCCAAATCGGTCGACCGGTCGATGCCGTCGAGCAACGATTCCTGTCGTTCTTCTCGAGTTTCAATACCTGGGCCGAGGACGCGTATCGCGATGGCGAGGAGCTGACGGCGAGCATTTCGGTTGGATCCGGACCAGCAGCCGTGGCGAAGACGGTTCGCATGGGCGTCGGCGATCCGGTGACGGCTGATTCAGAGACCACCGTTCCGATCGTTTGGGAAGCGACCGGTGTCACGAGCCTGTTTCCCAAGATGGAGGGCAACCTGATCCTCGCCGCGATCGGCCCCGACTACACGCAACTCTCCTTCCGCGGCACCTACGAACCTCCACTCGGTGCGCTGGGGCGAGCGCTCGACAGGGTCCTCATGCACCGGCTTGCAGAGAGCAGCGTCAAGGGATTCGTCGACCGGATCGGTTTGGCACTCGAGTCGGATTAGCCGTCGGCTCTAATCGGACGACTGCGAATCCCCGTCCGATTCTCTGAGGGCCTCGAGCCGCGCGGCATACGCGGCCGCTTCGGCCCGGTTATTCATCTGGAGCTTGCGCAAGAGGTTCGAGACGTAGTTCTTGACCGTCTTCTGCGCCAGGTACATCTCTCCGGCAATCTCACGGTTCGTCTTGCCGTCGGCGATCCGAGACAGGATCTTGCGTTCCTGGGGGGACAACTCGGCCAGGAGGGGGTCGGAGTCGCGGCCGGCATGTGCTCGCGAGAAGATCTGGTCTTTGAGTTCGGAGTCGAGCAGGGTTTCACCGGCGGCGGCCTTGCGTACGGCGGCCAGGAGGTCGGAAGCCTTGGTTCGTTTCAGGACGAAACCGAGGGCACCCGCGCTCACTGCTTCTACGAATGCTTGCTCATCCGCGAAGGCCGTCAACATCACGACCTGGATGTTGTCCCAGTTGTCGCGGATGCGCCGGCAGGCGTCGACACCCGAGCCATCGGGAAGGTTGACATCGAGCACAACGAGATCAGGTTGCATCTCTCCGGCCATCTCGACCGCGCCGGCGGCCGTGTCGGCCTCCCCGATGACCTCGATGTCGGATTCGGCCTCCAGGAGCGCGCGGAGACCTCCGCGCACGAGGGCGTGGTCATCGGCAAGAAGTACACGGACTGCCATGGACGGCAGAGTAATGGCCCCCTAGGGCAAACCGGTATTTGCGGACCACGGACCGGTATCCGCCGTCCGCTAACCGCTCGGCTCGAACCGGGCCGTGAAGTGACGGAGCCACGGCGCCTGCTCAACGATTCGGTACCCCCGGATGGACTCAGCACGGGCGGCGACCGACAGGACGACCTCCCCCACATAGTCGATGTGACTCTGGGTGTAGGTCCGGCGGGGAATCGCCAGCCTGACCAATTCCATGGCGGCAGGGATTTCGGTTCCGTCCTCGTTGACCGCTCCAAACATCACCGATCCGATCTCGACTCCGCGGACACCGCCGTCGCGGTACAACTCGACTGCCAGGGCCTGGGCCGGATACTCCGAGGCGGGGATGTGAGGAAGGAACGCTTTGGCGTCCAGGTAAACGGCGTGTCCTCCGGCAGGCCGAACGATCGGCACTCCGGCCGCCGACACCTTCTCGGCGAGGTACTCAGTCGATCGGATGCGGTAGCGCAGGTATTCCTCGTCCAGGACCTCTTCGAGACCCTGGGCGATTGCTTCGAGGTCGTAACCGGCGAGTCCGCCGTAGGTCGGAAAACCTTCCGTGAGGATGAGGAGGTTGCGGCAGGCGGCCGCCACCGACGGGTCTTTCATGGCCAGGAATCCACCGATGTTGGCGAGGCCATCCTTTTTGGCAGACATCGTGCACCCGTCCGCCAGCGAGAAGATCTCGTTGGCAATCTCCCGGGGCGTGTGGTCCTCGTAGCCGGGCTCACGCAACTTGATGAACCACGAGTTCTCGGCGAACCGGCAAGCGTCCAGATAGAACGGGATTCCGTGGCGATCGCAAACGGCCCGGACGGCGCGCAGGTTCTCCATCGAAACCGGTTGACCGCCTCCAGAGTTGTTCGTGATCGTCACCATCACCAACGGAATGCGATCGACCCCGACTTCAGCAATCGTCCGCTCGAGTGCCTCAGTGTCCATGTTTCCTTTGAATGGGTGATCCAAGGCCGGGTCACGACCTTCGGGGATGACCAGATCGCGCGCCTCCGCTTGCTGATATTCGACGTTGGCGCGAGTGGTATCGAAGTGCGTGTTGTTGGGAACAACGTCGCCGGCCTTCACCATGACCGAGAACAAGATTCTCTCGGCGGCCCTTCCCTGGTGCGTTGGGATGATCTCTGGAAGGCCGGTGATGCCTTGCACAACGTCGAGAAA
>JAUVQS010000105.1 GCA_030598025.1 Acidimicrobiia bacterium
ATTCGGACCCTCCGGGGTGAAGTCGTCCATTACATCCTGGACGCTCCCGCTCGAGCGGGTCTCACCGGCCGCGAAGGCCGACAGAGCCTCATCGAGAGAACCGACGATGGCGAGTAGGCCACCGTCGAAATCACCGCTGGCGAAGAAGCCGTCGGCAACGGCGGCAATGGAGTCGAAATTACGCGGGACCTCGTTGAGGCCTGCCCCGTGCTGCACGGTCGTCTGTCGCGAATCGAGGTCGACCACGATGACGAGACCATCATTGCGTTGGGGGTTGCCAACTCCCCATGCATCTCCAAGATCGATGGCGAATTGCTCGACCGATCGCCCTCCTGTGCCGTCGACGATCACGATCGCCGCCTCGTGCCCGTAGGTCGCAACCAGACGTCCGATTGCTTCTTCGAGCGCCGCGTCGTCGTCGATGACGCCGGTGGTATCGGTTACCGGGCCATCACAGGTGATTCCCTCGAAGGCCGGGCATTCCATGGATTGTGCCGACGCCGCAATCGGAGCGGCCATGAATATTGCTGTCGCGAGTGCCAGTCGGAACCGCACGAGGCTCCTTTCGTTTTCCACCAGGGACGCTAGCGGGAGTCGTGGCCCCCCGAGTCGCTGTCCGGTTGCCCTGAGGGCCAATCAGGGGTGCTCCCCGATGCGCCGATTTCGTTCACATGGTCTTGTGACAGCAGGAAGAACGAGGAGAGATCGATGCAGGCAATGTGGAAACAAGCGAAGAAGATGGCAGGTGGAACTCCGACCGGGCGTGATCGCTACGTCGACTTCCTCCGGCTCTTCTCGATTGCCGTTGTCGTGCTCGGCCACTGGCTGATGGCGGTCGTGATCGTTCGCGACGGTGAGGTAGTGATCGACCACCTTCTAGTGGCCGCTCCGCGTATGCAGCTTGTCACCTGGGTTCTGCAGGTCATGCCGGTGTTCTTCATAGTGGGCGGGTTTGCCAATGTGATCTCGTGGGAGGCCGCTCGCAGCAAGGGCCACTCCTACTCGAACTGGCTCCAGGCCCGTACCGCTCGACTCCTCCGGCCGACGATGGTTTTCGCAGCAGTCTGGGCGGCGGCAGCATTCGTGCTCTTGACCATCGGAGTTGACCCCGAACTGCTGAAGATCGGCACTCAGGTTGTTGCCGTACCGCTCTGGTTCCTGGCCGTGTATGTCGGTGTCGTGGTGCTCGCTCCGATCATGATCTCCCTCGATCGTCGGTTCGGATGGACCATCCCGGTCGGGCTCCTGGCCGCCGCCGGGTTCATTGACTGGCTGCATCATGGGCTGTCCGTGCCGGTCGTTGGCTGGATCAACTTCCTCTTCGTGTGGCTCGGAATCCATCAACTGGGCGTTCGCTGGCAACGGAGCACCTTGCCAAAGCGGACGACCAGCGCCCTGACGCTGGCGGCCACCGGCCTGCTCGGACTAATAGCTCTGACGGTGACGGGCCCCTATCCGGTGAGCATGGTCGGCGTGCCCGGATCAGCCTGGACCAACAATCTGCCTCCAACCGTCGCCCTGATGATGCTGGCGGTTTTTCAAACCGGCGTCATGCTGGCCCTCCGGAAGCGAGTTTCGAAGTGGCTCGAGCGCCCGGCGGTCTGGGCAGGAGTGATCATCGGAAACGGCCGGATCATGACCATCTACCTCTGGCACATGACGTCGATGGTGGGAGTGTTCGGTCTCGGGCTGTGGTCGGGCGGGACCGGCTTCGGTCTCGAACCGCTCGGTGCGGCGTGGTGGTGGTCTCGTCTTGCCTGGTTCATCGTGCTGATGGTCCCGCTGACAGCCTTGATCGCGACCTTTGGACGATTCGAGCAGGCCCGGTTGTCGCGACCGTCGGCGGCACTGGCCGTGGGCCTTGGTGTCACGGCTGTGGTCTGGGGATTTGCCTCGCTCGCCCTCAACGGATTCATCACCTCAGGACTGGTCGGCGTCGCAATCGTTCCCGCCGCCGCCGTCGTGCTGGGCTCCTGGCTGCTCGGCGTCCGCCCCCTCAAGGCCTCACTCCCGTTCTTGCGTCTCTCAGGTGCGATATTCGCACCTGAGAGACGCAAGAAGCTGTATTAGGAGCCGGTCTCGGGCCACCAGGTTGTGTCCGGGAAGAGACCGAACCAGGCGAACCAGAAGGACTGGCCGGACAACAGGCGCGGATAGGTATCTCCACCAAGCGACAGCTCGTCTTCGCCGGCGACGGCACCGTCGAGGTCGGCAGCACTGCCCAGATAGAATCTCGCGCCGCCGTCGCCCGGCACCACAATCACGCGGTCGGGGCCCAGGTCCAGGACCGTTGGTCCGGCCTCCGTAAGAGCTCCGAGTTCAACGGCCAGGGCGTGACCGTTCCGTTCGATGGTGGCCACTTCGGCTTTCTCTTCGAACACTGCGGGTACTCCCAACGCCGGGAACCAGAGCTCGGTTGTGGTGTTGTATCCGGCATAGGCCGCACCCGACTCGTAGGTTGGCCCTCCTTCGATACCCCGGCCCGACCCACCATCGGGCAGGACCAGCACCTCGGTATTCGGGTGCTCTTGACTCCACAACCCCCAGGTGGTGACGGTGAGCGGGAGACGTTCGAGCGTCTCGCCGACCAACGGCCCGGCGATCGCTTCGCCGGTCAGTTGCTGCCAAAGCGTTCCGGTCTGAAGGTCGACCATGACCTTGTTCGAGTTGAGAAGCAGGCCCGAGGTGAGGAAGTCGAGTTGCCGCTCGGCGATGTGTCGGGAGAACAGCACTCCCGATCTGCACAACGTGCAATTGGCCAACGCCACCGGGTCACCACCGAGCACATCGTTGGCGAGTTCGTGTACATCGAGAACGCGAAGCGGGTAGGCCAGGGCAGCTCCATTGTGAACGGCGCCGAAGACGAGATCATCCTGCTTCAGATAGCCGGCGTCGGCTGCGGACACTCTGGCCGGATCGTTGAGTTCGGGAACACCTCCAACCGGTACGCCGCCCCACTGGATCGCGGCGAGGAGGAGCGAGTCGTCGGTTTGTCCCAATAGCTCACGAAACTGCGGGTCGATCGTGGAGTAAAGGTCCGCCTTCCACGCCGAATAGTCGATTCCCGGATCGATGGCCTCGTCGAGCATGAACCTTCCGAATGCGGTGTAGGAGCTGATGACGTCGGGGTTCGGCTCGGTGATGCCGGTCAGTGCGGCCAGGGGAGCAATCAGACGCTCGTCGTTGGTGAAGCGCAGCAAGTCAACGAGATAGGGGATCCACCGAATATCCGAAGAAGCACCTGCCTCTGCCACGATCAAGTCGAGTGTCTCGCTAGACGGCACGTCGATGTATTCGTGCAGCGCTTGGAGGATGACCGGGTCGGGAGGGATCTCCGGCGAGGTGGTTGCAGTAGGAGTCGTGGACGTCTCGGCAACGGTCGCGGCGCAGGCCGTAGCGAATATCAGGATGAAGACAAATATCGCCCGCCGCATGAACTCCAGAATCCCACAGAGCGGGGTATATGTGGCTCGTGAGGCGCTAGCGTCCGGGGATACCGACGAGGGGAACGATGGATGGCCCACAAGACTGCCTGGTTCAAGGTCGACTCCGCAGACTTCGAGTTGGACACACCAACGATGGTGGTCGCCGGGGGACGTGCTCTGTGTGTGACCCGAACCCAGGATGGGTGGGGAATCCTCGACAATCGGTGCCCCCATCAGGGTGGTCCGCTGGGCGAGGGGCAGATCGAAGAGGGCTATTTGCTGTGCCCGTGGCATGGCTACGAGTACGACCCCCTGACCGGTGAACCGCCCCCCGGGTTCACCGACATCGCGACCGCCTACCCGATCGAGCAGCGCGATGACGGTCTCTACGTCGAATTGCCGCTGCCGGACGATGAGCCGACGCTGATGGATCAGATGGTCGACGTTCTCACCGATTGGGGGGTCGACACAGTCTTCGGCATGGTTGGCCACAGCAACCTCGGCCTGGCCGACGCCCTGCGCAAGGCCGAGGAGGACGGCCGGCTGCGGTACTTCGGCATCCGCCACGAGGGCGCGGCCGCCTTCGCGGCAAGCGGCTACGGCAAACTGACCGGCCGTCCGGCCGCCTGCCTCGGAATCGCCGGACCGGGAGCGACGAACCTCCTCACCGGCCTCTGGGATGCCAAGGTGGACCGTGCCCCGATCCTTGCCCTCACGGGCCAGGTGAACACCCAGGTGCTCGGACCGGGAGCGTTTCAGGAGATCCCGCTGGCCGAGGCGTTCTCAGCCGTATCGGAATGGAGTCAGACGGTGCTGGGGCCGGAGAACGCCTCCGAGTTGATGGCACTGGCCCTCAAACACGCCATCGTGCAAAGAGACGTGGCCCATCTCATCTTTCCGGACGACGTTCAGAACCTGCCGGGACGGACTGACCCGCCCGACCGACCGAGAGCAGGGCGAATCGGCGACCATCGGATCGTGCCGCCCAAAGATCGGATCGACGAAGCCTGCCGCCTACTCGAAGGTGCACAACGGCCCGTAATCATCGCCGGCAACGGCGCACGTCCCTTCCGCGACGAGATCACCGCCCTCGCCGAACAAATCGATGCCCCCGTCATCACCACGTTCAAGGCCAAAGGAGTGATGCCGGATTCTCATCCGCTGGCCTGTGGAGTCGTAGGAAGGTCGGGGACACCGGTTGCCTCGGCCGTGATGGGCCGGGCGGACGCACTGCTGGTGCTGGGAGCATCGTTCTCGAACCACTCCGGCATTGCATCGTGGGTTCCAACGATCCAGGTGGATTACGACCGGATGACACTCGGAAAGTTCGCCCCGGTCGACATTCCGGTGTGGGGAGATATCGGATCGACGGTGGAGTTGCTGGCCCGGGGCTTGAACTCATCGGAGCGGCCCGAACAAATCGTGGATGTCGAGCTGCGCAAGGCCGTCTGGCGCGAGGAGAAGGCCAGGCGCCGGGGAATCGTCGACGAGCAGGGTCGCATGCATCCCTCCGTGGTGTTTCACGAGCTTTCGTCTCTGGTGCCGGACGGCGCCATCCTCTCGGTCGACGTCGGCAACAACACCTATGCATTCGGACACTATTTCGAGTCGGGCTCCGATCAGGATGTGCTGATGTCCGGCTATCTGGGTTCAATCGGGTTCGCGTTTCCGGCTGCGATGGGGGCGTGGGCGGCGGAGGGCCGATCGGGAAGAAAGGTCATCTCGATTTCGGGAGACGGCGGATTCGGGCAGTACCTCGCCGACTTCACCACTGCGATCAAGTACGAAATGCCGATCACCCACGTACTCTTGAACAACTCCGAACTCGGAAAGATCAGCCGCGAACAGATCGGCGCGCTGCGCCCCGTCTGGCAGACATCGCTGGTGAACCCCGACTTCGCCGAATTTGCGCGCCTGTGCGGAGGCCGGGGCTGGAGAGTGGACGATCCAGGCGAACTGCGATCGGCCTTGGAGCAGGCGCTGGCAGTATCAGACGGGCCGTCGATAGTGGAGATAACGACCGCAGCCCTGGCCACGTAGACCGCGGGTTGATCAGCGGGAGGAAGCGTCTCTCAGCGCCGGCTCAAAGCCGGCAGTCCAGATCGGGCTCCGAATCAGATACACGGCGAAGGCGATTATGAACAGCGGTTCGATGCGCGCAACGGCCTCGAGACCGACGAAGTCGGCGATTCTGGTTCCCAGAAGCGAGCCGAGCGGGAGGGTGCTCCACATGACCGCCCGGGAGGCCGACGTTAC
>JAUVQS010000085.1 GCA_030598025.1 Acidimicrobiia bacterium
CCGCAGGAATACCTTGTCGATCACAGAGGTTGAATCGATTGTGAAAGGATTCACAAGGGTTTTGAGGAGATGGGTTGTGATGGGGCAGACGGTGGCTTCCGGGATCCGGATGCCAAGTGCCAGGAACCTTCGACCAACCCCCTACCCCCGACCCTTCGGGCCGGCGGTACTTGTCGAAACAGAAAGACCCGTCTGTATGAATTGGAAATGGAAGGTCGGGTCTTTCTGCATCGATTCCCCCTTCCAGGGGGACTATTTCGACTCAGGACTCGCGACGAGGAACTCGCGACCATGAAGCGTGACAATCCGCACAAGGTCGTTACCGGGGCCATCAGTGATGGGTGGGTTGAGGGATCCAGTTTTCTGGGGTCGATTCTGGCCGGGTGGCTGCTCGGGTGGTTGTTGGATCGCTGGCTCGACACTGATCCCTGGTTCATCGTGATCGGGATCATCGCCGGGTCGATCAACGGGTTCTATCGGATGTGGATGCAGGCCACGAAGGATGACGATGTTCGAGAGAAGTGACGCTGAGAACTACGTGGCCGAACAGCGGCCGGTTGAACTCGACATGGCCAAGAGCACGGTGCGCCGCGCCGTGGTGGTAGGGCCGGTCATTGTGGCTCTCGCTGCCGTCATCCGGGGTTGGGATGGGGCCTGGTCGGCGGCACTCGGGGTGGCCATTGTGGTGGGCTATTACCTGGTTACGGGCGTGTTCCTGTCCATGGCTGCACGCATCTCATTTGCGGCCTATTATGCCGCTGCACTCCTCGGCTTTATCGTTCGATTGGGCCTGATCGCAGCGACGATGTATCTTCTCGCCAACATCCTGCCCGTCGACCGTGTGGCATTGGGAGTATCGGTCGTTGTGGCCTATCTTGCACTCTTGATCTTGGAAGTTAAAGCACTCGCGGGGAAGCGACGAGGAGACCATGTCTGAGCAACTGATTCTGGCCAGTGAATGCGACGTCGCCAACGAGGTGATTTGCGCTCCGGCCGACGTCAAAGAACTCTTCGAATTGCCGACGATCTTCCACATCGGCGACATTGCGATCACGCGCACGATCCTCCTCATCTTCCTCGCCGCGTTCATCGTTGTCGCATTGCTCTACTTCGGACTCCGCAAGGGCAATGTGATCCCCTCGAAGTTTCAGGCCATTGTCGAGAGCCTCGTTCAGTTCGTCCGCAAAGATGTCGCCGAAGACATAATCGGGCCGGAAGGCGTCAAGTATGCGCCGTATCTGACCGCCATGTTCCTCTTCTTGCTGGTCGGCAACCTCTTCGAAGTGACGCCGCTGGTCAACTTCCCGATCACCTCCCGGATGGCGATTCCCGCCTTTCTGGCCATCGTCACCTGGCTCATTTTTGTCATCGTCGGGTTCTACAAGAACGGGTTCAGCTACTTCCTTGACATCGTCTGGCCGAAAGCTGTTCCGATAGGACTGCGCTGGTTGGTCGGTCTGATCGAACTGTTTTCGACGTTCCTCCTCCGTCCGCTCACGCTGGCAGTTCGACTCTTCGCCAACCTGGTCGCCGGCCACCTCATGCTCACCCTGCTGTTGGGCTCGGGCGTCATCTTCATCTGGAACTTCGCAGACGCCGGGGCCAAGAGCCTGGTCGGCATCGCCTGGTTCGCATTCGGCCTCGGCATATATCTCTTCGAGATCGTCGTGGCCGTCCTGCAGGCCTACATTTTCACACTGCTATCCGCCGTCTACATCCAGTCTTCGGTTCACCCAGAGCACTGATCAAGGAGGAGAAGGGAATGGAAGGATCAATTGAGGTCCTAAAGGGAGGGCTTGCCCTCATGGGTTATGGCCTCGCTGCTATCGGACCTGGCATCGGTATCGGCATCGTGGTGGGTAACGCCATCACCGCCATGGCACGTCAGCCGGAGATGGCCGGCACCGTGCGTACCACCATGTTCCTTGGCATCGCATTCACGGAGGCGCTCGCCCTGATCGGGTTCGTGCTCTTCTTCATCGCCTAGGAGGTCACCGTGTTGTACGCATTGTCCACGGTGCTGATCCTGGCCGCCGAAGAAGCCGAGGAGACCGGCAACATCGGTCTCGTGCTGCCCGAGTCATATGAACTCGTGGCCGGCATCATCGCCTTCGGTATCGTCTTCTTCTTCGTATGGAAGTGGGCGTTCCCGGCCATCGACAAGATGCTCGAAGATCGCCAGCGAGCGATCAAGGGCCAGATGGAGGACGCCGAAGCTACCAAGGCTGAAGCGCAGAGCCTTCTCGACGATTACCGCAAGCAACTCGCCGAAGCCAAGGGCGAAGCGGCCGGCATAGTCAACGAGGCCCGCGAGTCCGCCGAAGCCATGAAGACCGACATCGTTGCCAAGGCGCAGGCCGAGGCAGAACGGATCGGCACCAAAGCCCGCGCCGACGCCGCCACCGAGCGGGATCGGGCGCTGGCATCGGCCAAGGTCGAGGTTGCCAACCTGTCGATCGATCTAGCCGAGCTCGTGGTGGGGGAGAACCTCGACCGCACAGCCCAGCTGGGTCTGGTCGAGCGCTACCTAGCCGATCTGGAGAGGATGTCCGACTAGATGGCCGCAGAAGACCGCACTCAGGGTTACGCATCGGCCATCTTTGAGATCGCCCGCGGCGAAGGTGACCTCGAACGAACAGAGAGCGAGCTGTTTCAGGTCGCCCGCACGTTCGAAACCTCCGCCGAACTGCGCGACGCCCTAACCGACCCCCGCCTGCCGCAAGATCGCAAGCAGGGAGTCGTGGACGACCTCCTCGGGGCTCGCGCCTCCGAGCTGACGGTGTCCCTCGTCGGGTTCATCGTCGGCCTGGGGCACGCTTCCGAACTGCCGGACATCGTCGACGGTTTCATTGCCAGAGCTGCCGCCGAACGCCAACGGGCAGTCGCTGAGGTGCGGTCGGCCGTCGAGCTCGACGCCGAGACGATTGCTCGTCTCGAGTCGGCCCTGGCCAGAGCGACCGGCAAACAGGTCGAAGTCAAAGTCGTCGTGGACCCGAAGGTCCTCGGCGGCATCGTTGCCCGCGTCGGCGACACCGTGATCGACGGCTCGGTTCGCAGCCGTCTCGACACGCTGCGAGACACGCTACAGAGCCGCTAAGGAGTCACCGATGTCAGAGATGATGATCAAACCGGAAGAGATCACGGCTTCCCTCCGCAAGAACCTCGAGGGGTGGGAGCCGAGCATTGCCCAGGAGACCGTCGGGTATGTCTCGTCCATTGCCGACGGCGTGGCGCGCGTGAAGGGTTTGCCCACCGCTATGGCGTCAGAGCTGTTGGAATTCCCAGGCGGACTGCAGGGTATTGCCCTCAACGTTGACGAACACGACCTCGGCGTGGTGCTCATGGGTGAATCGAACCACATCGAGGAAGGCGATCCGGTCAAGCAAACCGGCAAGGTCCTTTCTGTTCCCGTCGGCGACGAGTTGCTCGGCCGGGTGGTCGATCCGCTCGGCAACCCCATGGATGGAAAAGGCCCGATCAACGCCACCGAGAGCCGTCTCCTCGAAACGCAGGCTCCGTCTGTGGTCGAGAGGCAGCCGGTCGTCGAACCGCTTCAGACCGGCGTCAAGGCCATCGACGCCATGACCCCGATCGGCCGCGGCCAGCGCGAGCTGATCATCGGCGACCGCCAGACCGGCAAGACCGCAATCGCGGTCGACACGATCATCAATCAGAAGGGCCTGGGCGTTAAGTGCATCTATGTGGCCATCGGGCAGAAGTCCTCGACGGTCGCCGAGGTGGTCGACTCGCTGGAATCCCACGGGGCCATGGAATACACGGTGGTCGTCAATGCCTCCGCCGCCGCTCCCGCCGCCCTTCAGATGTATGCGCCCTATGCCGGATCGGCCATCGGCCAGTACTGGATGTACAAGGGCGACCACGCGCTGATCATCTTCGACGACCTCTCCAAGCAGGCGGTCGCCTACCGTGAGATCTCGCTGCTGTTGCGCCGTCCGCCCGGTCGTGAGGCCTACCCGGGTGACGTCTTCTATCTGCACAGCCGTCTCCTCGAACGCTGCGCCAAGCTCTCCGATGAGCTGGGGGGCGGGTCGTTGACCGGCCTACCGATCGTCGAGACGAAAGCCGGCGACGTTTCGGCCTACATTCCGACCAACGTGATCTCGATCACCGATGGGCAGATCTTCCTCGAAGCCGACCTGTTCTACTCGGGCATTCGCCCGGCCATCAACGCCGGCATCTCGGTGTCACGTGTCGGTGGCAACGCCCAGGTCAAGGGCAGGAAGAAGGTGGCCGGTCCGCTGCGGCTCAACCTGGCCCAGTTCCGTGAGCTCGAAGCGTTTGCCGAGTTCGGTTCTGAACTGGACGCGGCATCCCTCGCCCAGTTGGAGCGGGGTCGCCGGGTCGTCGACGTGCTGAAGCAGGGCCAGTTCGAGCCGATGCCGGTCGAGGAGCAGATCGTGTCGATCTACGCCGTGACCGAAGGCCATATGGACTCGATCCCGACCGAACACGTTGAGGTCTTCGAGTCGGCGCTGATGGATTACATGCGGACCCGGCACGGAGCCATGCTCGACGGCATCCGCGAGTCCGGCGCTCTCCCCGATATCGATGCTCTCGTTTCGGCTATTTCCGACTTCAAAGACATCTACGAGGTCGAGGAGTAGCGACCGGTGGCCAGCGCCGAACTCCGGGATACGAGACGACGGATCAAGTCCGTCCAATCGACGATGAAGATCACGCGGGCGATGGAACTCATCGCTGCCTCTCGCATCCCCAAGGCGACCGCGCGGGTGGCTGCTTCCAAGCCGTACTCGGCCAAGCTGGTCGAGGTCATCCGCAACGTCTCGGCAGCCTCCGGCGGCGCTTCACACATGCTGCTCGAACGGCGGGAGGTGAAGAACGCCGGTGTGCTGATCGTCGCTTCAGATCGTGGTCTCGCCGGGGCGTATGCCTCGTCGATCATCCGCGAAGCCGAGCGGCACATCATCGCCCTCGAGAAATCGGGAACCCCGGCGCGCTTGTTCGTGGTCGGCAAGAAGGCCCAGAGCTACTTCCAGTATCGGAAATACCACATCGAGCGTGCCTTTCTGGGTGTGACCGACACCCCGGGTTACGGTGACGCCCGTGCCATCGCCAACATTCTGATGGATGCCTATGCGTCACAAACCGTCGACTCGGTCGACACGTTCTACACGCAGTACAAGTCGCCGATGACGCAGACCCCACTGCAGTTCCAACTGCTGCCGATCGTGTCGCCGGAAGCGGCCGGGGGAGCGGAGGCTGCTGCATCCGTGGACTACTCATACGAGCCTTCCCCGACCGCCATTCTCGACCGGTTGCTGCCTCGCTACGTGGAGTCGACCGTCTTCAGCATGCTGCTGGAAGCGTCGGCCTCGGAGCATTCGGCCCGGCGGCGAGCTATGAAGGCCGCCACCGAGAATGCAGATGAACTTATTCGAGTCCTCACCAGAATCGCCAACAGAGCACGTCAGGCCGAGATCACAACTGAGATCTCTGAGATCGTCGGCGGCGCCGAGGCGCTCTCCAACCAGACCTGATAAAGGAGCACGGAATCGTGGCAGAAGCAGTAAGCACCGGACGAATCACGAAGGTCGCCGGACCGGTGATCGACGTGGAGTTCCCGCCTGAGGGGCTTCCAGAGATCAACTTCGCGCTCGAGGTCGACCTCACCGTCGCCGGCGAGACGACCACCGTCATTGCGGAGACGGCCCAGCATCTCGGTGGCAACCGTGTGCGGGCCGTCGCTATGGCACCCACGGATGGTCTGGTGCGCGGCACCGAGGTCCGCAACCTGGGTGCTCCTATCTCGGTGCCGGTTGGCGACCGCACGCTCGGCCACATCTTCAACATGTGGGGTCAACCCCTTGACGTCGACACGATCGAAGAAGGGGAAAGCTGGCCGATTCACCGCGAGGCTCCCGCTTTCGAGGATGTCGAACCACAGAAGACCGTGTTCGAGACCGGCATCAAGGTGCTCGACCTCCTGTGCCCCTACCTCCAGGGTGGCAAGATCGGATTGTTCGGCGGTGCCGGTGTCGGCAAGACCGTGCTCATCCAGGAGATGATCAACCGGGTCGCCACCCAGCACGGTGGTGTTTCGGTGTTCGCCGGAGTCGGCGAGCGCACCCGTGAGGGCAACGACCTCTTCCTCGAGATGCAGGATTCCGGCGTCATCGAGAAGGCCGCTCTCGTGTTCGGTCAGATGGATGAGCCGCCCGGCGTGCGCCTCCGTGTCGCCCTCTCGGCGCTGACGATGGCCGAGTATTTCCGGGACGTCCAGAACCAGGACGTGCTGCTGTTCATCGACAACATCTTCCGTTTCACCCAGGCGGGTTCCGAGGTTTCCACGCTGCTGGGCCGCATGCCTTCTGCGGTGGGATACCAGCCGACCCTCGCCGGTGAGATGGGCGTCCTCCAGGAGCGGATTACATCGTTGCGCGGCCGGTCGATCACGTCGCTCCAGGCCATCTATGTGCCGGCCGACGACATCACCGACCCGGCTCCGCACACGGCGTTCGCTCACCTCGACGCGACCACGGTGCTCGATCGCGGCCTTACCGCGCTGGGGATCTACCCGGCGGTGGACCCGCTCGACTCCACGAGCCGCGCCCTCGATCCGCAGATCGTCGGCGACGAGCACTACGCAGTCGCCACCGGGGTCCAGCTCGTCCTCCAGCGCTACAAGGACCTCCAGGACATCATCGCCATCCTCGGCA
>JAUVQS010000108.1 GCA_030598025.1 Acidimicrobiia bacterium
AGTGATCAGTTTCGTGATGAGCCGCAAGATGATGCTCGAGATCAAGAGACTGGCAGAGCGCGACGCCTAGCCAGAATCCCAAAGCACTGCCCTGAACTCGCCACCCGCCCATATCGGCACATATGCGCTACCTGGCGCGCTGGGACGGGCCGCCCATATTGCCGGTTATTCGCTACCCGATTTTGGCGAATCGCTCGAGGAGCGCGAACAGAATGCCGGTTCTCGCGCGGGTCAGAGGCCTGAATCGGGTCGGCGCTTGCTGTCGTTCTGTGCGGTTCCGACCTAGCTGGTGCGGAGTGCCGTCGCTACCCGGGCTTAAGTCGCTCAGGTCGGGTTGCCGCATAGCCGCTTTGGCGGAATCCTTGCTTCGATCCGGCTTCGCTAGCGCGGATCGGGTGTGTTCACGCCGAACGGCGTGCGTTGGTTGTGATCCTTGACCTGACTCCCGGGGATTGTGGCAGCACATATCAGGTACGGTTGCGGGGTGCAGGATGTGCTCTCGTTGCCAGACGCCTACAACGCCGCCGTCGATCTGGTGGCTGATCTCGCCATTCGACCTTTCGATCGCGGCGCCCCTCCTGCACGACTACCTGTATAACACAAGGGTGACCCGCCCCCGGGGGCGATCGTCCCGCCCCGGGCCTAGCCGCGGGCCGACGCCGACGATCTCTTCCGCACCGTGATGGAGCAGGAGGGGGTGCCTGCCTGGCGCCGCAGCCTGGCGTATGCCGACGTCCGTGCCTTCGGCTGGCTTGGTTGGAGGAAGGCGTGACTGCGCCGCAAGGCCCATTCCTCACAGGGACTGGAGCCTGCTAGAACCGCACAGGCTCAATCGGACGCCGCATGTCGAACGTAGAGTCCAAGCTGTGTGGACGATACCGAACGAAGGTTCCAATCGGCCGAGTGAAGGCGAGGCCGCACCGCACGACGGGCCCGCATTCGATCTGGCCGTGTGCGCCGAGATGGTGTTTCTTGATCTTCCAATCGAGGAGCGACTCCGCCGAATTCACGATCTCGGATTCCAGGTCGAGATCTGGGATTGGACGCAGAAGGACGTTGGTGAGCTCGTTCGCACCGGCGCAACTTTCTCGTCGATGACCGGGTACCTCCGAGGCGGTCTTGCGGAACGTGAGGAGTCTGAGGAAATGCTGCGAACCGCTCGTGAGACCATTCCGGTGGCCATAGAGTTGGGTTGTCCGCGCCTGGTAATTCACGGAGCCCAGCTCGATGCCGCGGGTCAGGCCGTGCGGCCGGTCTCCCAAGTCACCGGGTCGATGTGGATGAACGCCACACGGACACTCGACGAACTTGCCGAGCTCGGTGAGAGCAATGGCGTCACATTCTGCCTCGAGAACCTCAATCTCCTGGTGGACCATGCGGGCGTTCCCTTCGCACATTCGTCAGAGACGCTTGCCCTCGTCGAAGCCACCGATCGGCCCGGCGTCCGCATGATGCTTGATCTCTATCACGCACAAATCGGTGAGGGCAACCTGGTCGAACTCGTCCATCGAGCCGGGTCGGCGATCGGCGAGGTTCAGGTCGCAGACGTGCCGGGGAGGTGCGAACCCGGTACAGGTGAATTGAACTACCCGGCCATCGCGTCCGCTCTTCGAGAGATGGGATACACCGGGGTTGGTGGGCTGGAGGCATATGCGTCGGGGGACGACGTGTTGGCGCTCGAACGCTTCCGCGCTGCATTCACGCTCTAGGGAAAACTCCGAACGACAGGATCGGTCGCGGGTGAGGCAGATTTTCATGGACGCCGCGGGCGTGATGGACCTCGAGTATTCACGGTGCCAGATCGCATCCGCTGCGCCTCGGAGCGTCAATCGACGTCGTTTGGGATAGTCCATCGAACCTCAGACACCCGACGGCGCAGACCATCCGACCCAACACGGCGCTGCTGCGGTCCCGAAGTCGACCGAACCGCTCCGGTCGTATTGTGACCGCTCTCACTCGATCCGCAGGCTGGTGACGGGTTCCCAGGTACTCGAGTCCCAGGAGCGGGCCATCGCAGCTTCGACCTCGGCGGCGGCGAGCGCATCGGCGAAAGTGACTGCTGCATCCCTTCCGGCCGCGACCGCCTTCAGAAACTCCAGGTCCTCGATGAGTTTCAGGTCCTCATAACCGATCGGGTTCCCTTCCCCCGGGACGATCCTGCCGTGGTGGGGAAAGTGGTCACCGCCGAGGACCCGCATGAAGCCGTCGGCTGGAGTCTCTTCCGGGAGATAGAGCTGGAGTTCGTTCATCGTCTCGAGATTCCATGCCGCGGCGCCGCGAGAACCGTTTACCTCGAATCCCATCTGGCTCTGCGGCCCGAATATCGATCGATCGGCCTCGAGTGTGCC
This sequence comes from Acidimicrobiia bacterium, assembly GCA_030598025.1. GTDB lineage: Bacteria > Actinomycetota > Acidimicrobiia > Spongiisociales > JAHEDJ01 > JAHEDJ01. Next base: position 2,349 of record JAUVQS010000108.1, read on the forward strand.
GCGGACACCGTTCTCGAACTCGACGAGCGCACCCACATAGTCCTCGTTGGTCACTTTGCCGGTGGGATCACCGGGCGATCCGCGGTCATAATGGGTGCGCGAGCCGGGCTGCGGCAGCGGGCGTTCCTTGACGATGATCTCCTTGGCTGCCACGACCCGCCGGATGGGACCAACGAGGTAGTGCGCCATGTCGACGGTGTGCGACATGATGTCGGTGAGGACTCCGTAGCCGGCTTCCTCCGCCAGATATCGCCAACTCAGTATGCCGAGCCGATCCCGTCCGTACGAGGAGAAGAATCGCCCTCGGTAGTGGGTGAGATCACCAAGACGACCACCGTCGATCAAGTATTTGAGGTGCTGGACCAGAGGAGCCCATCGGTAGTTGAAGCCGACTCCGGTAATCACCCCTGCTTGGCGCGTCGCATGCTCGATCTCAGCGGTGACCTCCGGCGCCTCCCCCACCGGCTTCTCACAGAAGATGGCCTTCCCGGCAGCCGCGGCAGCGACGGCGACCTCCCGGTGTAGCGCATTGGGGGCAGCGATCGTGATCACGTCCACGTCCGGGTGGCCGACGACCTCTCTCCAGTCGGCCGTGGCGGCTTCGAATCCGAAGTTCTGTTTCGCCAGCGCTGCACGCTCCGCGACGGTGTCGGCAGCGATGACAAGTCGGGGCATGAGTTCCGCTTCGGGGAAGTGCATCGGGAGTCGCCGATACGAGCGCGAGTGCGCCTGTCCCATCCAACCGAAGCCGACCACGCCGATGCCGATGGATTGGTTCGCATTTCCCACGTCGTATTCGTTTCCAGGTTGGGGCGATCGGGGCACGAGGGATGGTACGTTCTTGGGAAAGATCTGCTACTCGGCACCGAGTTCGCGAAAGGAGAGCATCCGGCTTTCGCGGCGCAGCTTCGAGTCCTACAGTTGATCGTTCCGTAGGAGGCTGCCCCGCCTCTGCAAGATCATTTGGGTTAGGGGCGAAGTGATTCACCGCCGGTGGGTCAAGCGAAGGAAGGTAAGAGAGCTATGAAACAAACTATTTGGCTGGCAATACTGTTGGCCTTTGCTCTCGTCGTTGCGGCCTGTACCAGCAGCGACGATACGACGACCACGGCGGCCGACGGAGGCGCCACAACCACGGCCGCCTCCGGTGATGGCGATGCGGTCACGCAGCGGGACTTCCGCTTCGTGGTTGTCTCACATGGACAGGCATCCGATCCATTCTGGTCGGTATCGGCCAACGGAGTGAGCGATGGGGTCGAGGAAATTGGTGTCACCGTTGAGTACCAGTCGCCTGGCACGTTCGACATGGTCGAGATGAGTGCGATCATCGACGCGGCTGTGGCGTCGCAACCCGACGGGTTGATCGTGACGATCCCTGATGCTGATGCGCTTGGCGATTCGATCCGGGCGGCGGTTGCCGCCGGCATCCCGGTGATTTCCATGAACTCGGGCAGCGACGTGTTCGCTGACCTGGGGATTCTGGTGCACGTTGGTCAGACCGAATACGAAGCCGGTTTGATCGCGGGTCAGCGCTTCGCAGCCGCAGGTGTCGGCAGCGCCATCTGCATAAACCAGGAAGTCGGAAACGTGGCGCTCGATCTCCGCTGTCAAGGCTTCGAGGACGGCCTCGGAGTCGACGTCCCAGTCATCCCGGTCGATCTTGCCGATCCGACCGGTGCCCAGGAAACGGTTGCCGGTGCGTTGCAGGCCAATCCTGTCGACGGCATCTTGACCCTTGGCCCGACCGGTGCGCAGCCGACGCTTGCCGCTCTCGAGGATGGAGGGCTGCTTGGCACGATGAGGTTCGCCACGTTCGACATGTCCCCGGACGTGCTCGACGCCATCATCGCCGGCGACATGATGTTCGCCATCGATCAGGCTCAGTATCTCCAGGGCTATCTGCCGGTCGTGTTGCTGACCAAGTTCCTCGAGACCGGCGCGGTGCCGCTCGGCAGTGTCAGCCGAGTGATCCTCACCGGTCCGCAGATCGTGACCGCGGAAGTTGCCGCTGATGTGATCAGCTTCTCCGAGCAGGGTTTGCGATAGAGCAATCGGGTGATTGGGCCCGCCACCCGGGCGGGCCCAATCACTCACAACGACCGACGGAGGGAGACGACGTGGTATCCGAAACCGAATCTCCGCCGAGCGCGGGACCACCGGAAACAGACGAGCGGGTCAGGAAAGTCAGTCGCCTCAACAAGTTGTTGGCGCGTCCGGAATTCGGCGCAGGGTTGGGAGCGGTCCTGGTCTGGGTGTTCTTTGCGATCATTGCCAACGACAACAACTTCGCGAGTTGGGCGACATTCTCAGCAATTCTGAATCGAGCCGCGCCGCTCGGGATATTGGCCGTAGCGGTGGCCCTGCTCATGATCGGGGGCGAGTTCGACCTGTCGATCGGTTCGATCCTCGGCTTTGCCGGCATGACGATCATGGTGTTGGTCACGCCGACGACCACCGGGGGGTTCGGCTGGTCGCTATGGCCGGCCATATTCGCAGCGCTCGTTTTGGCCTTGGCGATTGGGGTCTTCAACGGCACCTTGGTGGTCGCTACGAAATTACCGTCGTTCATCATCACGCTGGCCACCCTGTTCATCTTCCGAGGCTTGACCATCGCTCTGGCCCGGCAGTTCACCAATCGAACACAGTTGGGAGACCTGGACGAGGTCTCCGGGTTCGCCCTGGCCGATAAGCTTTTCGCAAGCCAGATCGAGCTCTTCGGGACCAGCTTTAGGGTGTCGATCCTGTGGTGGTTTGCGATGGCGGCGGTGGCGACCTGGATCCTGCTTCGCACCCGTCAGGGCAACTGGATCTTCGGCTCGGGTGGAGACGCCAACGCAGCTCGCAACGTCGGCGTGCCGGTGAACCGCGTCAAGATCGCGCTCTTCATGGGAACCGCATTTGCCGCCTTCCTCGTAGCGGTCATTCAGGCAGTTCAGTTCACCGGTGCCGACACGCTGCGGGGCTTCGGGTTGGAGTTCCAAGCGATCATCGCTGTAGTGGTTGGCGGAACGCTGCTCACCGGTGGTTACGGCTCGGCGATTGGAGCTTCGTTCGGGGCCCTGATCTTTGCCATGGTGCAACAGGGCATCATCATCACTGGGGTGGACGGCGATTGGTTCCAGGTGTTTGTGGGAGTCGTCCTCGTGATCGCGGTGATATTCAACAACTTCATACGGC
>JAUVQS010000112.1 GCA_030598025.1 Acidimicrobiia bacterium
GGAGCGTTGTTTCAGCATTTCGTCCCGGTTGACGCCGTTGATGGTCAGATTGACGCCGTGGTCGGTGATGGCGAGATACTCCATGCCTCGTTCATGTGCCGCCACCACCATTTGCTCCAGCGATGCCTGACCGTCACCGGATCGGTCGGTGTGGTCGTGCAGGTCTCCCCTGATGTCTTGGATCTCTACCAAGCGCGGAAGGGCTCCGGCCGATGCCAACTCGATTTCGCCCATACTTTCGCGCATCGTCGGTGGTATCCACTCGAGGCCGAGCGATCGGTAGATTTCCTCCTCGGTTTCCGAAGCGATGATCTTGCCGGTCTCGATGTCTGTCAGCCCGTACTCATTCAGTGTCAGGCCCTTCGACAGAGCAATCTGACGAATCGCGATGTTGTGGGACTTGGAGCCTGTGAAGTACTGCATCGCGGCGCCGTACTGTTCGGGCGCCACCACCCTGACATCCACCTGTAGACCGGCCGCCGTCACGAACGAGGTTTTGGTTGCTCCATGGCCTAGCACCTCATCGACCATCGGGAGGTTGAGCACGTGGTCGCTCACGGACCCCGGGTCGACTGCAGACACGACCACGTCGACGTCGGCAACCGTCTCCCGGAACCGTCGGAGACTTCCACAGAGCTGAGCCCGACTCACCCCGGCCGTACCCTCGAGTTCCTCAACCAGCGCGGTAGCCACCGGCCACGCCTCTGCGATCGGGAAACGCTGGTCCTTGCCTCGCAATCCGAGCTTGTCCAGCGCCCGCCCGATCTTCTCCTCCTTGGCCGGCCCGAATCCGGGAAGTTCGCGGAGGAGTTGTTGGTCGAGTGCGGCTTCCAAACCCTCGAGGTTGTGGATGCTCAGTTCATCGCGCAGACGCCGGGCCGTCTTCGGCCCGATCCCGGGCACCTTGGTAAGTCGCACGAAGTCCGCCGGGTACAACGAGCGAAGGCTATCGAGTTTGTCCGACCGGCCGGTGGACGCAAACTGTCGAATCTTGGCGGCGGTGCTCTTGCCTATTCCCTTGAGTGCCACCAACTCCTTCTCGGACATCTCGGCGACATTGCCGGTGACCCCCTCGACGGCACGCCTAGCGTTGTCGTAAGCCCGGACGCGGAACGACTGAGGGCTTTCTTCATCGAGGATCGTCAGCTCGGTCAGCTCATCGAGGAGAGAGAGGATGTCGCGTTTGGTGACCACCTCTCGGAATCTACTATCGCCGGCCCCTACTTCTGTGGGCGGCTACGAGCTGATCTACCCGCTCGACGCTCGCCGGATCGACCTCGGCCGACCCGTAGGCGGCGGCCGTGATGGTCTCACCGGCACGGCGCGCTCCTTCCATACCCGACCATTCGAGCGACTCGAGGTATTCGATAGGCGTGTCTGAAGGTGATCGAACGATGCCTCTGCTTTCGCCGATTCGCTCGAAGGCGGCCAGAGTGCACTCGGCCCATGTTCGGCGGCGTTCTAGCTTTCGCTCGGTTTCTGACCCGCATGACCGGAGTGTCATCGAGTGACGTTGGCGAACAGGTCGGCGGCGACCTGGGCCGCCCTTCCACTCACTGGAGGGCGGGGAGGAAGAGGGCACACTGATTGCACACAAGTCGGCACCGGCTTCAGGTTGGTTGAGGAATTACGGGACCGAATTCGAGAGTAGATTCGGTCCGGAATGATCGAAATCTTGCTCCTTCTGGCACTCCCTGCTTCGGGAAAATCCGAACTACGCCGCTATCTCGATTCACTCGATCCGGAAGTTGCGCTTCGCACGCTCGGAATCGGGCCGACCGTCCAGATCGACGACTTCCCGTACGTCCACCTGATGCGACGCTTTTCGCAGGAAGCAATCGGATTGGGATTGGATCCGCCCTTTTTCGGCGATGACGACGGAACGTTCATCGACGGTCGTGATTGGGGGACGTTGATCCACCTGGTCAACGAGGACTTCAGGTTCCTGACCAACGGTCCCGTCCACGATGGGTCGGCGGGCAACTGGCTCACGGCGAGATTGGCGGAAGCCAGAGCTAAAGCCGGAGGGGATCCCTACTTCCCTTCGCTGTCGCCAGACGTCAGGAGTCGGATTGAACTAGCCATCGAGGTGGAAGCGCGCGACCTTCTCGATGAGATCAGCGAACGGCGATGGCGGCCGGGGCAAACGATCGTGATCGAGTTTGCCCGGGGGATGCCGGCCGGCTCGGTGTGCCCGCCTCCGCCACCTCTGGGATATGGCTACTCGCTACCGCTGCTGGCTCCAGAGATTCTGGATCGAGCCCGGATCCTCTACGTGCAGGTCTCGCCTGAAGAGAGCAGACGAAAGAACCGGGAGCGGACTGTTGTAGGGGAAGAGGGATCAATTCTGCACCACGGCGTTCCCGAGCAGGTGATGCTCGCCGACTACGACGGAGACGATGCCGTCTGGTTGATGAACTCTGCGACTCGACCGGGCACCATCGACGTCGGGCGCGATTCGAGGAACTACCAGGTGCCCGCCGCGATCTTCGACAATCGAGGTGACCTGACTTCGTTCCTCCGGGCCGAGCCTGAATCGTGGGGCATCGAAGACCTGACGGCCCTACGGGTTCGATTGGAAGAGGCGTTCGGCCTGCTCAGAGGGTGAATGGATCCGGTTGATCCGGATCGATGTTGTATCGCTTGATGGCTTCCGCCACCCGTTCCACCGGGACCTCGCCATCGCGGGCGAGCGCGGAGAGCACCGCAACGACGACGTGCCCTGCGTCGACTTCGAAGAAGCGACGCAACGCTTCCCGAGTATCCGAACGACCGAAGCCATCGGTACCGAGCGTGATGAACGTTGCCGGAACCCACCGAGAAATCTGATCGGGGACCGCTTGCACGAAGTCGGTCACCGCCACAATCGGCCCGCCCACCGTTGCCAGTTGGTCGACGTGCGGGGAGCGTTGCTCTTCCTCTGGATGCAAACGATTCCATCGATCCGTTGCCAGAGCATCCTCACGAAGCTTCTTGTAGGAAGTTGCCGACCACAGCTCGACGCCGACGTCGAAGTGTTCGGCGAGTTCTTGTTGAGCGAGTCGCGCTGCCGCGTGAGCCGTACCGGAGAAGATGATCGCAGCTCGGTGGGTCGCGCCTTCCGGGGCAGACTGCCACCGGTACAGGCCGGCCATGATGCCGTCGTCGACATCTTCCGGCTTGGCCGGTTGGATGTAGTTCTCGTTGTAGATAGTGAGGTAGTAGAAGATGTCGTCGTTGTCGCCGTACATCCGATCGATTCCCCGGCGAATGATTGTCGCCATCTCATAGGCGAACGCGGGGTCGTAGGCCTCGCAGGCGGGAACAGTTGAGGCGAGCAAGAGGCTATGGCCGTCCTGGTGCTGAAGCCCCTCGCCGGCGAGGGTGGTTCTGCCGGCGGTCGCCCCGAGCAGGAACCCCTTGGCACGGCTATCTGCGGCAGCCCAGATGAGATCTCCGACCCGCTGGAATCCGAACATCGAGTAGAAGGTGAAAAAAGGAACCATCGGCACGCCGCGGGTTGCGTAGGACGTGGCGGCGGCGGTGAAGCTCGCCATTGAGCCGGCCTCGGTGATGCCCTCTTCGAGAATCTGGCCATCCTGACGCTCCGTGTACGACAGGAGGAGCTTGGCGTCGACCGGCTCGTATTTCTGCCCATCTGAGGCATAGATGGCCAGTTCTTTGAAGAGCGAATCCATCCCGAAGGTTCGTCCCTCGTCTGGAATGATCGGGACGATACGCGGTCCGAAGTGCTCGTCGCGCCCCATGTTGCGAAGCAGTCGCGTGAAGGCCATCGTCGTGGACACTTCGTTCTTTCCGGAGCCGCCATCGAACTCGGCAAACGCGGCAGGATCCGGCAGGGTTAGCGGTCGGCGGACTTCCGTGCGGCGAGAGGGGAGTGGTCCATCCAGCGCGCGTCGGCGTTCCATCAGGTAGTTCTGCTCGGGTGAGCCGTCTGCGAACCGGAGGTAGGGAGGTTCGTCGTCGTCGCCCAACGGAGGAATGACGTCTTCCAGCGACAGCCGCGTGCGGAGATCCATGAGCTGTGCATTGTTCAGTTTCTTGATCTGATGCGTGGCATTGCGGCCTTCGACATCCGGCCCGAGCGTCCATCCCTTGATCGTCTTGGCGAGAATCACGGTGGGAGCCCCTTTGAGTTCGGTGGCTCGCTTGTAGGCGGCGTAGAGCTTCTTGTAGTCGTGGCCGCCACGGCGAAGTGCCCAGATTTCATCGTCGGTCATGTGCTCGACCATGTGGCGCAGCCGCGGGTCGGGGCCGAAAAAGTTCTCCCGTACGTAGGCGCCGTCATGGGCCTTGTAGCGCTGGTAATCCCCATCGACACGGCGATTCATGTTGTCGACCAGTACTGCATCGCTATCGGCAGCCAGCAGCGGGTCCCAGTTCGAGCCCCAGATGACCTTGATGACGTTCCAGCCGGCACCGCGGAAAATCGCCTCGAGTTCCTGAATGATCTTGCCGTTGCCTCGGACCGGCCCATCGAGGCGCTGGAGGTTGCAGTTGATGACCCACGTCAGGTTGTCGAGTTTCTCACGGGCGGCGAGAGTTATCGATCCAAGGGTTTCGGGTTCGTCGGTCTCCCCGTCGCCGAGAAACGACCAGACCCGGGAATCGCCGGCGTCGTCGATATGGCGGTTGTGCAGGTACTTCAGAAACCGAGCGTGGTAGATCGAGTTGATCGGGCCGAGACCCATCGACACGGTCGGGAACTCCCAGAAGTCCGGCATGAGGCGGGGATGGGGGTATGAAGAGAGCCCGTTGCCGGCGATTTCTCTCCGGAAATGATCGAGTTGGTCCTCTGTGATTCGCCCCTCCAGGAACGCCCGAGCGTAGATGCCCGGCGCCGCATGACCCTGGAAGTAGACCGAATCACCCGGCAATCCATCTTCTTTTCCCCGGAAGAAGTGATTGAAGCCAACGTCGTAGAGCGCTGCCGACGAGGCGAAGGTCGAAAGGTGGCCGCCGATTCCCTCGGCCTCGTGGTTCGCCTTGATGACCATGACTGCCGCGTTCCAACGGATCGCCCGCCGGATCCGCCGTTCCATCTGCTCATCGCCGGGGAACCAGGGCTCCTCTTCGGGTGGGATGCTGTTGATGTACGGGCTCGAGACCAGAGCAGGTACATCAACGCCGATCTCACGGGCACGCTTGATCAAACGACTGATGAGGTATTGCCCGCGGACCGTTCCGCCCTGGCCGACTGCGGCGTCGAGTGAGTCGAGCCACTCGCCGGTCTCGTCGGGGTCGGCATCC